>JBEKSR010000041.1:0-34037 GCA_049516835.1 Bryobacteraceae bacterium
ATACAAGGGAAATTGTCATATTTACATGGGTACATATACCACAGTCTGTGGAATCCCTTCTGGCCGAGGAGTCAATGAGTTAGATCAACTCACAAGACAGTTGCACAGGGGTAAGATCCGTCGGGCGAGAATCTGGCGGCGATGCGGTCCACAATCTGGTCGATGGCAGATTGGGCGGTCATCTGATTCTGATTGGCTACTTCACCAGCGCGGCCGATTTCCCCGCGAACTCCAGCACCCACGTCGGGAAGATCCCCAGCAGCAGCGTGCCGAGCGCCGGAAGGATCAGCGCGGCCCGCAATCCCGGCGTCAGCGGCTCGGCGTTTTCGACGGCTTCGCCCGGCTCGCGCATGTACATCATCACCAGGATGCGCAGATAGTAGTACGCCGCCACCGCGCTGTTGAGCAGGCCCAGAACGGTCAGCCAGACCAGGTGCGATTCCAGCGCCGCCTTGAAGATGTAGAACTTGCCGAAGAAGCCTCCGGTCAGCGGCACGCCGATCAGCGAGAGCAGGAAAATCGAAAGCATGGCTGCGGTCAGCGGCTGCTTCTGGCCCAGGCCGGAGAAGTCCTCGATGTTCTGGTACCGCTCGCCGCGGCCCGAGAGATGGCTCACCGCCGCGAACGCCCCGATGTTCATGAGCGCGTACGCCGCCAGGTAGAACATGGCCGCCGCCGTGCCCACCTGCGAGCGCGCCGTCAGCGCCACCAGCACGTATCCGGCGTGCGCAATCGAGCTGTAGGCCAGCATGCGCTTGATGTTGGTTTGCAGCAGCGCCGCGAAGTTTCCGATGGTCATCGAGAGCAGCGCCGAGAACCATACCAGCGGCTCCCACCCGCTGCCGATCGGCTCGAACGTGGTCATGAAGATCCGCAGGAACACCGCGAACGCCGCGGCCTTGGGACCGGCTGAAAGAAACGCGGTCACCGGCGTGGGCGCCCCCTGGTACACATCCGGCGCCCACATCTGGAACGGCGCCGCCGACACCTTGAATCCGAGCCCTACAAACATGAGCGCCGCCGCCACCCCGATGACTACCGGCGCCGGCGCGGCGCCCCCGGGACCTTGCCCCAGGATGACGGCGCGCGCGGCGGTCAGGTTGACGCTGCCGGTGGCGCCGTAGATCAGAGCCACGCCGTACAGGAAGAAAGCCGTCGCGAACGATCCCAGCAGGAAATACTTCAGCGCGGCCTCGTTGGAGCGTTTGTCGTCGCGAAAATATCCGGCCAGCACGTAGCTGGCGATCGACGAAATCTCCAGGCCGATGAACACGATGATCAAGTCGTTGGCCGCCGCCATCAGGCACTGGCCGGCAATCGAAAAGATCAGCAGCGCATGATACTCGCTGGTCTCGGCGTCCTGCCGCGCCAGAAAGCGATAGGACGGCAGAATGGTCAGAATCCCCACCACCAGCACCAGCACGCGGAAGAACGTGGCGAAGCCGTCCACCATCAACATGCCGCCGAAAGCCGGGCCCGCCTGCGTGTACGCGTACACCGCCCCGCCGATGGCCGCGATCAGAGCCGCGATGCTCATGTGGCCGAAGGCGTGCGAAGAGCGCCGGTGGAGAATCGGGTCGAGCACCATCATCAGCGTGCCCATCACGGTGAGAATCGTCTCGGGCAGGAAGCGGATCAGGTCGGAGGCGTTGAACCCGAAACTAGCGGGCATCGGCGGCCTCCGCTGGCATCCGCGGCGGATGCTCCACTCGCACCTGGAATGGCACGTTCACCTGCGTCTGCTCCAGCACGCGCGCGGTGGTCCTGCTGACCGGCGGCAGGAACGTCTGCGAATAGACGCCCATCCACACCATCATCGCGATGAGCGGAATCACCACGGCCCATTCGCGCAGGTTGAGGTCGGCCACGCGCCGCCGCACCTCTTCCTTCACCTCGCCGTAGAACACCCGCTGGTACATCCAGAGCATGTAGCACGCCGAGAGGATCACGCCGATGGCGGCGTAGATGGCCCACCGGAAATTGGCGATGGCGGCGCCCTGGAGCACCAGAAACTCGCCCACGAAATTGTTCAGCATGGGCAGCCCGATGCTCGCCAGCGTGGTGACCAGGAACGCCGTCGCGAGCCACGGCGCCGCGGTCGCCACGCCGCCGTAATCGGAGATCTCGAGCGAATGGCGCCGTTCGTAGAGCAGTCCTACGAACACGAACAGAGCGCCCGTCGATATGCCGTGGTTCAGCATCTGGTAGACCGCGCCATCCAGGCCCATCTGCGTGAACGTGAAAATCCCCAGCACGACAAACCCGAGGTGGCTCACCGAAGAGTACGCCACCAGTTTCTTCATGTTGGGCTGCACCATCGCCACCAGCGCGCCGTAGATAATCCCGACGATCGCCAGCACCACGATCCATGGCGCGCAGGTTCGCGCCGCGCTGGGAAACAGCGGCAGGCAGAAGTGCAGGATTCCGTAAGTGCCCATCTTCAGCATCACCGAAGCCAGCATCACGGAGCCCGCCACCGGGGCTTCCACGTGCGCGTCCGGCAGCCACGTGTGCAGGGGGAAGATCGGGACTTTGATGGCGAACGCCGCGAAAAACGCCAGGAAGAGCAGCATCTGCTCGCCGGGAGCGAACGAAAGCCTGCCGCTCCAGATCATGTCCACGATGGCCGGGTAGCTGAACGTTTGCGCGCGGGTATAGAGGTAGATGATGGCCGCCAGCATCAGCACCGAGCCGGTCATGGTGAACAGAAAAAACTTCACCGCCGCGTAGATGCGCCGCTCGTGGCCCCAGATGCCGATCAGGAAGTACATGGGCACCAGCGAGACTTCCCAGAATACGTAGAACAGAAACAGGTCCTGCGCCAGGAACACGCCCACCAGCCCGAATTCGAGCAGCAGCAGAAACGCGTAGAACTCCTTCACGCGCTTCTGCACGGAGCGCCAGGAGATCAGCACGCAGATGGGCGTCAGGAACGTCGACAGCAGCACCAGCCACAGGCCCACGCCATCGGCCGCCACGTGGTAGTGAATGTTGGGCGTGGCGATCCACGGCACGTCCAGGGTGAGTTGCTCGCCCGGCGCGCCGCGGTCGAATACTATCGGCAAGGCCAGCGATGCCGCGAACGTCGCCAGCGAAATGGCGATGGCCCAGATCCGGCTGCCCCGCGGTGACGAACGCGGGACCAGCAGCGCGATCAGGAATCCCGCCAGCGGCAGCGCCAGAATGAGGGTCGGCAGGTTCATCGGAGGCCTCCCGCGATCCCCAACGCCACGATCAGCACCACCGAGCCGAACAGCACCCACGTGGCGTAACTGCGGATGTTGCCGGATTGCATCAGCCGCAGCACGCTGCCGATATTGCGGGCGCGCGCGCCAACTCCGTTCGCCGCGCCGTCGATCAGCCCCACGTCCACGCCTTTCCAGAGCACCGCGCGCGAGCCGCCCACCAGCGGATTCACTACCGCCGCGCCGTAGATCTCATCCACGAAGTACTTGTTGTAGACCAGCGTGTAGAGGCCCCTCATGCTCGCCGCGAACGAATCCGCCATGCCGGGCTTGGCCACGTACATCAGCCAGGCCAGCGCGATCCCCATCACGCCCGCCGCAGTGGAGATCGCCATCAGGGCGCGATCCTCCTCCCCGCCCGCGGTCCCGAGGAACTCAGGGACATTGAGGGCGAACCCGCCGCCGATCGAGAGCAGCGCCAGCACGGCCAGCGGAACCAGCATCACGGGCGGCGATTCGTGCGGGTGCTCGTGCCCGCGGTATTCGCCGAAGAACGCCAGGAACATGGCCCGGAAGACGTAGAACGCGGTCATGCCGGCAGTGATCGTGCCCAGCCAGTACATCCAGGGCGCGTAATGGTGCGCCGCCAGCAGAATGGCGTCTTTGCTGAAGAAGCCCGCGAAAGGCGGCACGCCCGCGATGGCCACCGCCGCGCACATCATGGTCCAGAAGGTCCACGGCGTCTTCTTGCGCAGGCCGCCCATATTCCGCAGGTCCTGCTCGCCCGAAAGCGCGTGGATCACGCTGCCCGCCCCCAGGAACAGCAGCGCCTTGAAGAACGCGTGCGTCACCAGGTGGTAAATGCCCGCCGAAAACGCCCCGCAGCCCACGCCCAGGAACATGTATCCAAGCTGCGAAACCGTCGAATAGGCGAACACTTTCTTGATGTCGTTCTGCGCCAGCCCGATGGTTGCGGCGAAGAACGCGGTAGCGATGCCGATGATGGCGACGGTCTCCGCGGCCGCCGGCGCATGCGCGTAGATGGCCCACGACCGCGCCGTCATGTAGACGCCCGCCGTCACCATGGTGGCCGCGTGGATCAGCGCGGAAACCGGCGTGGGGCCCGCCATGGCGTCGGGTAGCCAGACATACAGCGGAAGCTGCGCCGATTTGCCGCACGCGCCCAGCATCAGCAGCAGCCCGATGATGGTAAGCGTCGCCTCCGGCGCCCCAGGAGCCTGCTTGAACACCGTGGCGAAATCGAGCGACCCGAAATTCTTCACCATGTAAAACATGGCTAGCGAAAAGCCGAAGTCGCCGATGCGGTTCACGATGAACGCCTTGTTGCCGGCGTCGGTGGCGAACTTTTTGTCGAAGTAAAAGCCGATCAGCAGGTAGCTGCACAGGCCCACACCCTCCCACCCGACGAACATCACCAGGTAGTTCGAGGCCAGCACCAGCACCAACATGAAGAACATGAAGAGGTTCAGAAACGCAAAGAACCGGTAGTAGCCCCCTTCATGCGCCATGTAGCCGATGGAATAAACGTGGATCACCGCGCCGACCCCGGTTACCACCAGCAGCATGACGATGGTGAGCCGATCGACGGCCAAATCGCACCCGATATTGACTATGCCGCTCCGGATCCACGTGAAGTAGTGCTCGCTGTAAGCGCCCGCCAGCGGGCTGAGCGCCAAGATAGTCTTCAGTACCCACGCAAACGAAAGCGCCACGCTGCCGATCGCGACGGCATTGACGGCCCCCTTGGAAAACCGGCGGCCGAAGAGGCCGTTGATCAGGAAGCCCGCCAGCGGGAGTACCGGTATGAGCCAGAGTTGCATCTAATTCTTCATCGAATCCACATCATCTATATTCAAAGTCGCGCGGTTCTTGAAAACCGTCAATATGATCGCCAGCCCCACGGCCGCCTCGGCCGCCGCCACCACCATCACGAAGAACGCGAAGAGATGCCCGTTCACCTGCTGGAGCTGGTAGGAAAACGTCACAAAGCTCAGGTTCACGGCGTTCAGCATCAGCTCGATCGACATGAACACCGTGACCACGCTGCGCCGGAACACGAACCCAGCCACGCCCAGCACGAACAGCACCGCGCTCAGCGTAAGAAACCAGGAAATCGGGACCTCCGTCATCTCAGTCGATCTCCTTCCACGCCAGAACGATGGCGCCCACAATGGCGATCAGGATCAGGATGGAAGTCGCCTCAAAGGGCAGCAGGTAGGTGGTGAACAGCGCGCGGCCGATGTCCAGCGGCGTGCCGTGCGTGAAGCCGCCGAAACGCACCGAAACGCCTCGCGGGTAGAGGCGCTCGACGAAATACGCCAGCAGCCCGAGCAGCGCGACGAGCAGCGGCGCGCCCAATAACTGCGCCACCAGCGACCGCCCATGCTTGGACTCCGCCCCCGCGTTCAACAGCATGATCACGAACACGAAGAGCACCATGATGGCGCCCGCGTAAACGATCACCTGCGCGGCCGCGATGAACTCCGCGCCCAGCAGCAGGTAGAGAACCGCCAGCGAGCCCATCACGCCCACCAGCGAGATGGCGCTCGAAATCGGATGCGTCTGCACCACCACGTTGATGGCGCAAACCACGGCGATCATCGCGAAGATCAGAAAGAGAATGACGTCCATTTCAACCAAACCACGCTACCAGAAAGCCGGTCGCCAGCAGGTTCGCAAACGCGACCGGGAAAAGGAACTTCCACGTGAAGCCCATGAGTTGGTCGTAGCGGAGCCGCGGCAGCGTCCCGCGAACCCACATGAAAGTGAACAGCACCGAACCCGTCTTGGCGCAGAACCAGAACAGGGGCAGCAGCCATGCCTGCACCGCCGGCAGCAGGAAAACCGCCGCCATCGCCAGAAACGCCGCGCCAAATACCGGCAGCGTGCGCCGGTCCCGCCGGTGGCCCGGATGCATGCCATGGTAGAGCGCCACCACGCCCGCGCCCGCAAACATCGCCACCGGAACCAGACTCGATCCGTACCGCGCCGGCCAGGGCGCCACCCAGCCGCCCAGAAACAGCAGAACCGCCATCGAGCTTACCGTGATCATGTTGGCGTATTCGGCCATGAAGAACGATGCGAACTTCATGCTGCTGTACTCCACGTGGAAGCCAGCCACCAGTTCGTTCTCGGCTTCCGGCAGATCGAACGGCACCCGGTTGGTTTCCGCGAAGCCGGCAATCAGAAAAATGAGGAAGCTCAGAATTTGCGGAAACGGTCCGTGCAGGACGTTCCAGTCGAGGATGCTGCCCGCCTGTCTCTCCACCAGTTCCCGCAAGCTCAGGGTGTTGGAAATCAGCAGCGGCGCGGCGATGGCCAGCGAGAGCGGCAGCTCGTAGCTGATCATCTGCGCCGAGCTGCGCAGCCCGCCCAGCAGGGCGTACTTGTTGTTCGACGACCAGCCCGCCAGCGCGATTCCGTACACCCCCATGGATGAGACCGCCAGCACGAATAGCACCCCGATGTTCAAATCGGTGAGCTGCATAAAGGTCTTGTAGCCCGCCACCTCGATCGTAGGACCGAACGGAATCACGGAAATCGAAAGCAGCGCCATGGTCATGGCGATGAACGGCGCCGCCAGGTACAGCGGCTTGTTCACGTACGGCGGTATGAGGTCCTCTTTGGTCATCAGCTTGATCACGTCCGCGATCGGCTGCAAAAGACCGTGCGGGCCCACGCGATACGGCCCCGGACGCACCTGGATGTGCGCAATCACCTTCCGCTCCACCCATTGCAGGTAGAGCAGAGTGGCCATCAGGGCCGCGAACACCACCGCGGCCTTGATCAGGCTGATGACGATAAACGAGTCCATTTAGCGGTCCAAACGACTTTCCACGACCGAATTCAGAACCCTGGAATAGCGCCCGAGCGTGCCGGACGCGAACAACCCGTTGTGATCGGAATGCGCCAGATCGGGCCGGCAATCAACAGGGATGCCAGCGTTGCCCGCCTTGCGCACCTCTTCCAACACCGCTTCCGGCGTCCACGGACCGAGCGCCGCGGCCGCGCCCATGGCGCGCGCGAGGAACCCCATGATTTCGAGGTCCGGCTTGGCGCCCATGGTGTTCACCGCGCGCTTCAGGCGCTGCACTTCCCCGGTGACGTTGGTAACCGAGCCGTTCTTTTCGTACGCGCACGCCGCCGGCAGCACTACATCCGCCAACTGCGCCGTCTCAGTCAAAAATAAATCCTGAACCACCATGAAGCCCGCACGTCTGGCCCCCGGCCCCTGGCCCCCGGCCCCTTTCCACGGGTTCGCCCCCACCACCCACAATACGCTCAAATCCGTTTCCAGCATGTCATGAAGCCGCATGCCGCCTTCACCCGGCGTCAGTCCCATGTCCAGCGCGCCGCGCGAGTTCGAGTAGTCCAACAGGCAAATGTACTTCACCGGGATGCCCAGCCGCTCGCCGAACTCCACCAGCTTGCGAATCCCGTCGCCCTTCGCAGAGTCGTCGAACAGGATGACTAGTTCGGACTCGCGCTGGAGCTGGCCGCGCAGGGATTCGTAGTCGCCGCCGCGCACAATGGCGGCGGCGTACTGGTCTTCGCGGACCGGTTTCGGCGTCACCACGTAGATGCGCGCCCGGTGGTGCCGGTAGTTGGCGCGGATTTGATACGAGAGCAGGGGATGTTCCAGCGCCAGGTCCGCGCCGAGGATGAGAAAGGCTTTGCGCTCGTAGAGGTCCGCGACGGTGGCCAGTTGGCCGCTGGCGCCGCTCAGCGCATTGAGCAGTGTCGTTAGGTCGCCGGTGCGGTGATGGTCGATGTGGTTGGTGCGCAGCACCTCGCGCGCGAATTTCTGCAAATAGAAATTCTCTTCGTTGGTGGTGTGGTTGGAGCCGATCACCCCGAAGCTGCCGCCATCCGCCATCGTCTGGTTGAACTTTTCCGCCACCGCCTCCAGCGCTTGCGCCCAGGAGGCCTCTTTCAGCTCGCCGTTCACGCGTATCAACGGCGCTTCGAGCCGCTCCGCATGATCGTAGAAATCGAACCCGTAGCGCCCCTTGATGCACAGGAACTCGCCGTTCATGCCGGAGCGGTCGCGGTTGTTGCCGCGGATGATGCGGTCGTTGCGAACGCCCAGCGTCGTCTTGCATCCATCCGAACAGTGCGCGCAGATGGTTCCCACGTGGGTCATCTCCCACGGCCGCGTCTTGTACCGGTAGGCTCCGCTGGTGAGCGCGCCCACCGGGCAAATGTCGATGCACGCTCCGCACTCGTCGCATTCCAAATGGTCGCCCTTGTTGGGAGCGATCTCCGACGCCACCCCGCGGTTGATCACGCCGAGCGCGTTGACTGCCAGCCCTTCGTTGCAGATGCGCACGCAGCGGAAGCACAGAATGCAGCGCGGCGCGTCGTAGAACACCACCGGCGAAAACTGCTTCTCCGGCGTGTGAACTTTCTCTTCCGTGAAACGGCTCTGGCCCGCGCCGTAGCGGAACGTCATGTCCTGCAATTCGCACTCGCCGCCCTTGTCGCACACCGGGCAATCCAGCGGGTGGTTGGTGAGCAGGAATTCCAGCATGTACTTGCGCGCCGCCGCCACCTGCGCCGTCTCGGTCCTCACCACCATGCCCTCGGAAACGGGAAGCGTGCAGGCCGTCATCAGCTTCGGCATCTTCTCCACTTCCACCAGGCACATGCGGCAGGCGGCTTGCAGCGTCAGGCCCTCGTAATAGCAGAACGACGGGATCTCGATGCCCGCCCGCCTGGCGGCGTCGATCACCAGCGTCCCCGGCGGGGCCTGCACCTCCCGGCCGTCAATCGTGAGTGTTACCAGGTCAGGCATTTAAGTCATCAACCATGCTGCTCTGTACTTGTGGGGCAGGCTTGCAGCCTGCGGGCCGGATTGCATCCGGCCCAGCGCCGGGCCCAGGGGGCACCCCAAAATCGGTGCGCAGGATGGAATCCTGCCCCACAGAGCTTCACTAGATCACCCATCAAACCACCACCATGTGGCCCGCGCTCTCGTAGGGGCAGGGCCGGCCGGCGAGGTGTTCCTCGAATTCGCTCCGGAATTTCTCGACAATCGAGATCGTCGGCATAGCGGCCGCGTCCCCCAGCGGGCAGAACGTGCGCCCCAGCATGTTCCTGGCGATGTCCCCGATCAGGTCGATATCGCCGCGCGTCCCGCCGCTCTCGTGCAACCGCACGAGAATCTTGCGCAGCCAGGTGGTGCCCTCGCGGCACGGAATGCACCAGCCGCAGCTTTCGTGCGCGTAAAACCGCATGATCCGCATGGCGGCCTTCACCATGCAGGTGTCTTCGTCCATGACGATCACGCCGCCCGAACCGAGCATGGTCTTCCTCGCCGCCATGGCGTCGTAGTCCATGGTCAGTCCTTCGCACTCTTCGGCCGTCAGCACCGGGCAGCTCGATCCGCCTGGAATCAGCGCCTTCAATTTCCTGCCGTTGCGAATGCCGCCGCCAACTTCCTCGATCATCTGTTTCACCGGGAAGCCTATCCGCAGCTCGTAGACGCCGGGCTTGTTGACGTGGCCCGTGAGGCAGGTCATCTTGGTTCCGCCGGCCCTCGGTACGCCCAGCGCCGCGAACGCCGCGCCGCCGTCGCGCAGAATCGCCGGCACCGCGCAGAACGTCTCCACGTTGCTCAGCACGGTGGGACACTGAAACGCGCCCACCACCGCCGGAAACGGCGGCCGGATGCGTGGAATCCCGCGCATGCCCTCGAGCGATTCCAGCAGCGCCGATTCCTCGCCACACTCGTAGGCCCCCGCGCCGGTGTGCGTGTAGAGTTCGAAATCGAACCCCGTGCCTTGTACGTTCTTCCCCAGCCAGCCATTGGCGTACGCCTCGGCGATGGCCTTGTCCATGATCTCGATCAGGTAGCGGTATTCGCCGCGGACGTAGATGTAGCCGGCGTGCGCCCCCACCGCCAGGCCCGCGATCAGCACGCCTTCGATCAACTGGTGCGGATCGTTTTCCATCAGCACGCGGTCTTTGCAAGTGGCCGGCTCGCTCTCGTCGGCGTTCACCACGATGTATTTCGGCTTGGGCGAAGTGCGCGGCACAAAGCCCCACTTCATCCCCGCCGGGAAGCCCGCCCCGCCGCGCCCGCGCAGGTTCGAAATCTTGACTTCCTCGATGATCTCCTCCGGCTTCATCCCCGCGGCCTTCAGAAACCCCTGGTAGCCGTCCGTGGCGAGATACGTCTCGAGCGAAGCCGAGTTCGGCAAACCGAAGCGGCGCGAAAGCACCCTGGTCTCGAGCGGGCTGGGTTCGTTGTACAGCATTCCTTACGGCTTCTTCCTCAAGCTGTCCAGAAGCTGGTCCAGTTTCTCGGGCGTCACGAAGTGATGAAAATCGTAGTTCACCTGAATAGCCGGCGCCCACGAGCAGGCTCCGATGCACTCCACTTCTTCGATGGAAATCTGCCCGTCCCCGGTCGTTTCCTTGTGCCCGATCCCCAGCTTCTTGCAGGCGTGCTCCCAAAGCTTGTCGCCGTCGTGGAGCAGGCAACTGATATTGGTGCAGATCTGCACGTGGTACTTCCCCAGCGGCTGGCGGTGCAGCATGGAGTAATACGAAAGCACCTCGTTCACCTGGAGCGCGGTCACGCCCACGCGCCGGGCCACCTCCTCGATCAACTCGTCGGAGATGTGGCCCACTTCATCCTGCGCGTAAAGCAGCATCGGAACCATCGCCGCGCGCTGCCGTCCCTCGGGATAGCTCTTCAGAAGCCTCTCGAACCGGGCCTCGAGTTGTGGAGAGAACGTCATCAGCGGTCTGTATCCCCCAGTACAAAATCCATGCTGCCGATGGCGGCAATCACGTTCGCGATCAAAGTGCCTTGCACCATTTTAGGCACGGCTTGCAGGTTGCCAAAACTGGGTGTCCGCATGTGCACGCGGTAGGGCTTGGCCGTCCCGTCGCTCACCACGTAAAAGCCCAGCTCCCCGCGCGGCGATTCAATCGCCTGGTAGACTTCTCCCTCCGGCACCCGGAAACCCTCGGTCACGATCTTGAAGTGATAGATCAGCGCCTCCATCTGGGTCTTCATCTTTTCACGATCGGGCAGCACCACGTGCTGGTCCTCGGCCTTCCACGGCCCCGAAGGCATGCCGTCCATGGCCTGCCGGACGATGCGCACGCTCTGCCGCATCTCTTCCATGCGCACCTGGTAGCGGGCGTAGACGTCGCTCTGGGTGCGGGTGGGCACTTCGAAATCGAACTTCTCGTAACTCGAGTAGGGCTCGTCCTTGCGCGCGTCCGTCTTCAAACCCGCCGCCCGCAGCATGGGCCCGGTGACGCCCAGGTCCAGCATGTCTTCGAGCCCCATGACGCCCACCCCGCGGGTCCGCCCGATCCAGATGCGGTTCGAGGTCAGCAGGTCTTCATACTCGTCGATGCGGCTCGGGAAAACGTCGATGAATTTCTTCACCCGCTCGTGCCAGCCGCGCGGCGGCTCCAGCGCCAGCCCGCCAATGCGGAAATAGCTGGTCATCATCCGCTGCCCCGAGAACATTTCGAAGATGCGCAGAATATCTTCGCGCTCGCGGAAACAGTAAAGGAACACGCTCATGGCCCCGATATCCAGCGCGTGCGTTCCCAGCCACACCAGGTGGCTGTTCAGCCGCGTGAGTTCCGTGAGCATCACCCGCATCCACTGCGCCCGCGGGGGGATCTCCAGCCCCAGCAGCTTCTCCACCGCCAGGCAGTACCCCAGGTTCATCGAAAGCGGCGCCAGGTAGTCCACGCGGTCCGTCAGCGTGACCGCCTGCTGGTAGGTCTTGACCTCGAACTCTTTCTCGATGCCGGTGTGCAGGTAGCCAATATCCAACTGGCAGTTGACGATGTTTTCGCCGTCGAGATCCAACACCAGGCGCAGCACGCCGTGCGTCGAGGGGTGCTGCGGCCCCATGTTCAAAACCATGCGGCGGGGGCCGAATTGCGGCTGCGCTTCTTCCGCCGCGGCGGCCATCCGCTCCGGGATTTCCGATGCGCGCATGGCCTAAACTCTCGTCCCGGTGACCGGGTAGTCTTTACGCAGCGGGTGGCCTTCCCAGTCCTCCGGCAACAGGATGCGCCGCAAATCGGGATGATTCACGAACTGGATCCCGAACAGGTCGAATACCTCGCGCTCGTACCAGTCCGCCGAGCGCCATACGGAAGTCACCGATTCGATCACCGGGTCTTCGCCCCGCACGCGGCACTTCAGCCGCAGCCGCTGGCACGGCTCGATCGAGTGCAGGTGGTAGACCACTTCGAACCGCGGTTCCGCCGGATAGCGGTCCACCGCCGTCACCGTGCTCAGACGAACGAACTTTTGATCGTATTTGAGGAATCCGCAAACGCTCACGATCTTGGCCGGAGGCGTTTCGAGCGTCAGCTCCTTCCGGTCGTACTTGCCGCCCTTCACCGCGTCGGCGTCAAACGCCTCCACCGCCGCGGCCACGGGATGCTCTCGCCAATTGTCGGGTAGCATTTCGAATCGTTACAACTTTCGTCGGGAGCGGTCCGGCTCCGCCCAATCCAGCGCACCCTTTTTCCAGATGTAGAAAAATCCGGAAAGGATCAAGATCGCAAACACGAGCATCTCGACGAACGCGAACATCTTCAGCTCGCGATAAACCACGACCCAGGGATACAGGAAAATTGCTTCGATATCGAATAGAATGAACAGCATCGCCACCAGGTAGAATTTTACGCTGAAGCGGTGCCGCGCGTCGCCCGTCGGCGTGATGCCGGATTCGTATGGTATGTCCTTGACCCTGTTTCGAACACGCTTCCCCAGCACAAACGACGCACTCAGCAACCCCGCCGCCAGAGCCATCGCCACCAGAGCCTGCACCACGACCGGAAAATACAAATCCGTGTAGGACTTAGGCATCAAACATGACTATAATTGGTCTAAAAGAGGGGTGTCAACCAAGCATGCCCATCGACATCGTAGTGAATGGCCAGCCCCAATCCGCCCCGCAAGGGCAGACCCTCCTGGGCCTGCTGCGCCAGTTGCAGTTGGACCCCGCGCGCGTCGCCGTGGAACTGGACCGCCGCATTATCAAGCCGCCGCTCTGGGCCGAAACGGTTCTCCGCCCCGGCGCCCAGCTTGAGATCGTACAGTTCGTCGGCGGCGGGGACTGACAAATCGGTCCCAAGGCGCTGGGGTGCCCCGGGGTGCCCTCGGGGCCCTGCGCCGCGCGGACAGATCCGTCTGTCCCCGGTTCTTGCGCCCGCGGCCCGCTTACTTGAAGCTCCGGATGGCGGTCACCTCGCTATCGTGCACGTCGAAGACGGTGTATAGCTTCGTGATTTGCAGCAGGTCCTTCACTCGCTTGGTGAGGTTGAGCAGCTTCAACTGCCCGCCCCCGTTGGTCACCGTAGTGAAGGCCGATACCAACTCGCCGATCCCCGAGCTGTCGATGTAAGATACCTCTCCCAGGTTGAGCAGGATCTTCTTCTGCCCCTTGTTCACCATTTCGCGCAAGGTGTCGCGCAGGGCGCTCGAACCCTCACCCAGGGTAATCCGCCCCGCCACATCCACCACGCTTACGTCGCCGATTTGCCGAGTATTCAACTTTACGCTCACTGAGTATTCCTCCAGGCTGAAAGCTTTCGATTCTACTGAGATGCCATGTACTTGACCAAAGTTACCTCGGTCCCCGCGGGCTCCAGGCGCTGAACTTGAAACTCATCCATGAACGAGCGCACGAGAAAAATGCCGCGTCCCGAAGCGCGCGTCAGGTTCTCCTGCGACAGCGGGTCGGGGAGGTGGGAAAAATCGAACCCGTCGCCTTCGTCCGCGATCCGCACCGTGAACCGCTCCCGGTTGCTCGCCACCGAGAACCGCACCTTCTTATTCGCGTTATACCGGTTGCCGTGTACCACCGCGTTCACCATCGATTCCCGCACGGCCATTCCGATCTTCATCAGGTCGTCTTCGTCGAAACCCGCCCGTTGAGCCACGCCCACCGCCAGCTCCTCGGCGCTGTCCACGCTCCCCAATGTGGAATCCAGAAACCGTTCTACAGTTTCCGGTGTCTGGCGCGACTCTCCCCGCATACGCAGAACGGCCAGAATACGTGGCCAAAGCGAATCGTCAGAATAAATTACCGGCGCTGCAAAAGTCAAGAAGCATCCCGCCCGTATTCCCCCCGTTGGGTATTGCCCTCCTCATTGTAATCCCTTACAGCGCGGCTCGGAGCAACCCCACACTGTCACCATTGCCCCGGAATTGCATCTCCAGGTGTGGAAGCCATTATGGAAGTCCGCATTCGGCATCTCGGTGACGTCAGGTTCGAAGCCGGCGCGCGAAGTCATCGCGTGATGTGCGACCAGCCGCCTGAAAACGGCGGATCGGACAGTGGCATGACGCCGCCCGAGTATCTGCTCGTCTCGCTGGGGACATGCGCGGGGTTCTACGCCGCGCAGTATCTTAAGACCAGATCTCTGCCGGCCCAAGGCCTGGAAATCAAGGTGACCGCGGAGAAAGCCGCGCCACCGGCGCGGCTGGGACACTTTCGGATTGAGGTGACTGTGCCTGCCTTGGATCCTCGCCACGAAGCCGGCATCTTGCGGGCGGTAAAGGCGTGCCTGATCCACCACACCCTCCTGAATGCGCCCGAGATCGAAACTGTGGTGAATGCCGCCGCGGAACCCGACGCCGGCTGAGGGCGGCCGCACCGGCCGCGCCCCGAAGCACGTTACAATCGTGCCGTGGACCAGCCCGGCGAGACCGAACTTGCGCGCGCTCTCGTCGCCGGCGAGCCGGAAGCCTTCGAGAGATTTGTCGGCCATTTCCGATCCAAGGTGTTCCACTACAGTTGGCTCATGTGCGGCCGGCCGGAGGACGCCGAAGAAGTCGCACAGGAAACGCTGCTCAAGGTCTTCGAGAATCTCGGCCAGCTTCGCGAGCCGGAGCGCGTGCGGTCCTGGGTCTTCCGCATCGCCAAGAACGCCTGCCTCATGCAGCGCCGCAAGAGCGTCTTTGCGCCGGCCCACGAGCTTTCGCTCGACGAACTCGAGCCCGCTGAAGAAGTGGCCGATCAAGCGCGCCCGCCGGACCTCGACCTTCTGCGCTCCGAGTTGCGCAATGTTCTCGATCGCGTCATCGCGGATCTTCCCCCCGCTTACCGCGCCGTGGTGTTGCTGCGCGATATCGAAGAACTCTCCACCGAAGAGACCGCCCAGATCCTGGATCTGAGCACCGATGTGGTAAAGACCCGGCTGCACCGCGGCAGGCTCGCCATGCGGCAGACGCTCGATTGCTATCTCCACAACCATTGTCTGGAAGACCAGCCCAGCCCCAATCCGGCCGCCTTGAGCCAAAAAGAGCGTGCGGAGCTGTATTCCATGTGGCAAGACAAGGCCTCCCCCAAATCCTTGTGACTTGGGCCGCTGCCTGGACGTTCACGCACCCATAAGGCGGGTTACGAGGGCAACTGTCTCAACAGGCTGGGGAACAACGCCTGGATAAACTGGACTCCCCTGGCGGTGGCGGCGCCGATGTTGTTGTCGCGCACCGGCACCACGATCTTCACCAGGGAAGTGTCGCTGCGGCGGTAGTGCATGGAATCCACCACCAGCCAGAACTTCGCCCAGTACTCACTGGCGATGATGCGGTTGTGGGTTTGGTACCAGTACAACACCACGCTCTTCTCGTCTCCGTGCTCCACCACATACCGGTTCGTCACAATGGGCGAGTTCCAGCCGGGAACGCCGATGGTCTGCCTCCCGGTTTCCACGGGCTCCCAGCCCGAACCAGGCAGGCAGTTCTTCGGAGAGTGCGGCGCCTGGCCATACCGTTGCGTCTTGAAGTATGCGATAAACAGGAAGGCGTAGTCGGTCTGGGAGGGGTCGACGTACACCCGGTTCAAGGTGTCGTCGGCTCTCAAGACGTCCTGGACTTCCTTCTCGATCGGCTCATCCCGCGCCATAGTCCATCCGCCCAACGCGTGCGGGAAGAGACTCAGCGGCGAGACCGGAGGCGCCCGCTCGGAGCGCGAGGCGATGGCGTAAAACGCGGTAGCCTCAAGCAGCAGCACCGCCGTCAAGATCCGCGAATACCGGTTGCCCGGAAAATTCATGGCTTTCTCCCGGCCTCCAGGTAATTGGAACCGCGCGCGATCAATTGGTGGAAAAGAATCAGGATTCCCATCGCCACCATGAAAATGACCCAGCCTTCAGCTTCGTGGAAAAACCCTTCGGCCGCTTCCGGTTTCACCTGCGTCAGTATCCCGGTTATGGTGACGCGGCTGCTGTTCGCCACAATCGCAATCGGGACGGTCGAGAAAAACAGCACCACGCGAATCCATGTCTTCTTCTCGAAGAAGTATCCGTAAACCAGCGATAGAAAGGTCAGCGAAAGCAGCGACCGGATACCGCTGCACGCTTCCACCACCGAGAGCCGCTGGTTGGGCAACTCGAGTATGTTGCCTTCCCTCAGGACGGGGACGGCAATCAACGTGAGCGCGCCATCCGCCAGGCGGCTGGCCAGGAGCTGCAGCGGAAACGTGATCTGGTTATAGATCACCGCGTCAATCGGCACCATGAAAAACAACAGGAATAGCGGGAACGCCAGCTTCTTGAGCATCCAGTCGCCGCCCAGCAGCCAGACCACCCCAATCAGCACAATCACGAAAGACGTGCGCGCCAGGAACAACTCCACGCCCAGAGTGCCGATGATCAGTTGGACCCCGCCAATCAGAACCACGGCCAACCCCCACCAGTTCGGTTGGGGCTGGATTGCCAGCAATTCGTTCCGCTTCTGCCAGACGATAAACCCGGCGATGACAGGGACAAAGAAGCCGTGGCCCATGTCCGGATCCGATCCCCATTGCCTAACCAGGGCCCTTAACACCGGCGCGTAGCACGCCATCAGCAGCAGGCCGAACCAGGCAATCTTACCCCACGGCAATTGAGACTTCCGCATGGTTTCCGGAGTCGCGGTCATGAGAGCGCCACTCAATTATGATAGCAGCGCCGCGCGTGGCTGCGTCATTTCACTGGCGGGTCGCGATTTTCTACAATTGCGCGGACGAGTTCAACCAGTTCCGCGATCGCCGTATCCGGCAGTTGGTCGTGCGTCAGGCTTTCGCATATGGCGGCGACATCCAGTACTCGCGCGAGCCGCCGCCAATCCCGAGGCAGGGCGCCGCCGGCATGCCGATAGCCGGCCGAAAAATGCGGCTCGGCGAGAGGGCCCAAGGCCCGCTCGTAGCGGAGAAAGTTGCCAAGGTCGCCCAGCGGAGAGCCGGAAACGGCGAACTCCCAATCCAGCACGGCGACCACGGACCACCGTCCGGCAAGGCATCGTACCAGCAGGTTGCGTCCGTTGAAGTCGCCGTGAACCAGCCGGGCTTCCTCATCCAGACGCGCCAGTTGCGCCGCCCACCGCCACACCAGGCCGCTCGCGCGATGGCGCAGATCCGCCGGCATGCGCCGTTCGAGGTTGATCGACCCGAGGCACAGATCCACGAATCGCGGCGTGGGGTCCTTCCCTTCCAGCAACGGCGCCGTGACGGCTGGCCCTGGACCGAGCCATCCCGGCCTGTCGAAGGTGGCACGGCCAATTGCCGCCAGAGTTTCTCCCGCGGAATATGCCGCCTCCGCCGTCGCCCCCGTATCGCCGCTGCGTTTCAGGTCGCGGAGGCTGATGCCTTCGATATAGCGCGTGAGGGTAAACGGCGGCAGATCCTCCAACCCATACGGCTCCGCGTGAATCACCTCCGGCACGGGCACCAAGCCGCCGGCCAGCCCAAGCAGGTCCAATTCCTTCCGGCACAGCGAGGCATCGTGCTCGTAGACGCGCAGGACCACCGGCTCGGGGTGGCCGTCGAGGCGCAGCTTGAAGTTGGCATTGCGCAAACCATCGCCCAGCGGCTGTGTCTCGACGACGCCGCGGCGCGGAAATGCCGTGTCAACCATCCGCTCCAGGATTTCCGGGGCCAGGGTGCGGCGCGGCTCCCACCGGATCCAGCGGGCTTCATAGGGAGCGCCGGGCAGCATACCATTCCATGATCGCAGGCCGCCGCGGCGCCGGTTGACCCCAACCCCTTCGTCGTTTACTTTAGGAAACTTTCTCCAATTTGAAATCATCTTAAATCCAGAAGCCTCTTCCGAAGGATCGGTCAGTCTGTAAATCAAACGAGGGGGAATCGAATTATGAACCGCAGAGCATCGATGGGGAAGTGTATCGGCTTCTTGTTTCTGGCCGGCGCCATAGCGGCAACCTGCGTCACTGCGTTCGCGCAGGTCCAGGCCAACCTGTTCCTCGACGACAGCGCCGTGCGGGTAATCAATCTCACCATGGCCGCTAACGATTGGGCGGCACTGCAGCAGAACTACCTGTTGAACACCTACTACCATGCGACCTTTACCTGGAACGGGATCTCCGAGGACATCGGTATCCGCTCCCACGGCGGGGGCAGTCGCAGTCCCATCAAGCCCAACCTGGATCTCAATTTCGCCCACTACACCAAAACCCAGACGTTTCTCGGCCTGCCCTTTGTCCTCCTCAAGGCGAACAATGAGGACGCGTCCAACATGCGTGAATGGATCTCCATGAAGCTGTTTCGGAAAATGGGGATTCCGGCTCCCCGCGAAGCGCCCGCCCAGGTCTACCTCAACGGACAACTCCTGGGCTTCTATTACATTGTCGAGCACTTGGACGGGACCTTTCTGCAACGCAACCTCGGAGAGTCCGGCGGATACCTCTACGAGTGGCAATCGGCGAATAATTACGACTTCGAGAACCTCGGGACCGATCCCACCTTATACGCCCAGTTTCTCAATTTGAAGACCAGTCAGGCCGCGTCGGATTTACAAACATTCGACAACCTGGTGCAGGTGATCAACCAGCCGGCGAGCGCCACCTTGACGGACGGCGCATTCATCGCCGCCCTCTCCCAATATATCGACCCGAAGCAGTTCCTGACCTACGGGGCCACTGAGCAGGTGCTGGCCGGCTCGGATAGCCTGATCGGCGGCCAGCAGGGGATGAACAACTTCGACCTGTATCAGTTTCAGGGCGCCACCCTCTATAACTTTATCCCCTGGGATAAGGATTCCACGTTGAACGATGTGACTAAGGACATCATGGAAGGGGTCTCCATCGGTTCTACTATCAATCTGTTGGCGCAGCGTCTCGTGGCCATCCCGCAGTATGCGCAGGTGTACCTGGCCGCGCTGTCCAAGGCCGCGACGCTGATGGGCGGCACTGGCGGCTGGGCCGACCAGGAGTTCACGCGCGAGTACGGCGTGATTCAAGCCGCTGCCACCAATGACCCCAACAAGCAGTGCATGAACGCCGGAGTCCTGATTCCCTGCGGAAACCAGGATTTCGAGACCGACGTGCAAAACATTCACTCCTTCTTTTCGGCCCGTTCGGCTTTCGTCCTCTCCGAGGTCGCCTCTGACGGATATCAACCTTCCGCCAGCGGCCCGCAGATCGCCGTGGGAGGAGTCGTTTCCTACGGCGGGCTTCCGGCACTTTCTCCCGGCGGACTCGCAACTGTCACCGGGACGAGTCTGGCGTCCGCGGCCGAGGCCACCGGCGCGCCGCTGCCGCGCGTGCTCGGGAACGCGTTCGTATCGGTCGAGGGGGTGCGCGCCCCGCTGTTTGCCTCCGCGGCCGGCAGCATCGAGTTTCAAGTCCCGGGCGATATTCCGGTGGGCGACGCCTCGATCGTGGTTTCCTCGAACGGCGACATGAGTGCCACGGTGGATATGGCCGTGCAGTCGTCGACACCCGCCATTTCGGCCGTGGTGCACGCCGATGGCGCGGCGGTATCGGCGGCAAACCCTGCCGTTGCCGGGGAGACCATCTCGCTGTATGCCACCGGACTCGGCGCGGCAAATGCCAATCTGCCGCTCGGCGCCCCCGGGCCTGACGATCCAGTTATCACCACGGCCGCATTGCCGCAAATCCTCCTCGGCGGCGCGCCGTTGACGGTCGCTTTCTCCGGGCTGGCGCCCGGGTATGTGGGACTCTATCAAGTCAACGCATCAGTCCCTTCCGCCTCCCAACAAGGCAGTTTCACCGGGCCGCTCACACTCGTGGATAACGGACAAACCGCGTCCTGGAAGCCAGCTCTGCAATAGCGGCTGGCCGGCAGGATTGACGCTGGGCCGTTATGTGCTCTTCTTGACGTTCATCACCGAAACCAAATCCGCTGGCGGGCGTTTAATATATATGTATGCGTTCATTGCATCTGTCTGTCCTGTTCCTGACCTGCGCTGCTTTTCTCGCCGCGCAATCCCGTCCCGCCGTCATCGGCCGGGGCATTGACGAAAACCGCCGACACTCTCTTGCCGGCAATACCCGTCCCGAAGCCACGGCGCGGAACGACCAAGGAGCGGTGGCCGCCGATTTTCCCATGGAGCACATGATCCTGCAGCTTGCGCGCTCCGCCGCCGGTGAACAGGCCGTCCAGCAGTACATCGACAGCCTGCACGATCCCGCTTCGCCGAACTACCATCGCTGGATGACCGCGAGTGAATTCGGCGCGGCCTTTGGAGTGGCCGAGGCCGACCGTGCTGCCGTCACCCAATGGCTGGAATCACAAGGATTTACGGTCAATTCGATTGCGCCCGGCGGCATGACGATCGACTTCTCCGGGACCGCCGCGCAAGTGCGGGAAGCCTTCCACACCGAGATTCATTATCTCAACGTAAATGGTGTCCGGCACATCGCCAACATGAGCGATCCCGACATTCCGGAGGCGCTGGCCCCCGCTGTCGCCGGCATCGTTTCTCTGCACGATTTTTCCCCGCGCCCGCTGAAACGCGCTCATGCCAATTACACCTTCACTTCGGGTAAGAGCACGTATCAGGCGGTGACGCCCGGCGACCTCGCGACGATTTACGATCTGAACCCCTTGTTTTCCTCTGGCTTTGCCGGCCAGGGGCAGACGATTGCCGTCATCGAGGATACCGATCTCTACAAGACCACCGACTGGAACACGTTCCGCTCCACCTTTGGTCTCGCGAATTACACGACCGGCAGCCTGACGACGGTTCACCCCGCGCCCGCTTCCGGCGCGAATAACTGTAGCGCGCCGGGCGTCGTCGCCGGCGACGATGGCGAAGCCATTCTGGATGCGGAATGGGCCAGCGCCGCGGCGCCGGGTGCGGCCATCGAAGTCGCGGCCTGTGCCAACACCCGCACCACCTTCGGCGGCCTGATTGCCCTGCAAAACCTCGTGAACAGCAAAACGCCTCCCTCCATCGTAAGCATCAGCTACGGCGAATGCGAGGCGGAAAACGGTGTGGCGTCCAACGCGGCTTTTTATTCCACCTATCAGCAGGCGGCAGCGCTAGGCATCTCTGTTTTCGTGGCGGCCGGGGATGAGGGCGCGGCAAGCTGTGACGCGGGAGCGCAGGGCGCTACCCACGGCATCGGCGTGAGCGCGTTTGCTTCGACTCCCTACAACGTCGCTGTGGGCGGCACCGATTTTGGTGACACCGTGGCGGGTACCAACAGCACCTACTGGAACAGTTCGAACTCCGCGACATTCGCTTCCGCTAAGTCCTACATCCCCGAAATTCCCTGGAACGATTCCTGTGCCAGCGGGTTGCTTGCCACGCATTTTGGCTACAGCATGGTCTACGGCTCGGCCGGCTTCTGCGGCAGCTCGACGGCGAAAAACGACGGCCTCCTCGAGGTAGTCGCGGGGAGCGGCGGACCGAGTGGCTGCGCAACTGGCTCTCCGACATCCACCGGCGTGGTCAGCGGCACTTGCAAGGGTTACACGAAGCCCACCTGGCAGGTTGGCCCGGGTGTTTTCGCCGATGGCGCCCGCGACATCCCCGATGTGTCTCTCTTCGCCGGCAACGGTCTTTGGGGCCATTATTACGTCGATTGCTGGTCGGATATACGCAACGGTGGCGCTTCGTGCGCGGGTGCTCCCAGCACATGGGATGGCGGCGGCGGGACGTCTTACTCCGCGCCGATTTTCGCCGGCATTCAGGCGCTGGTGAATCAGTATAACGGCGGCAAGCAGGGCAATCCGAATCAGAAGTATTACGAACTGGCAGCCCTCGGTGGCGTCTTCCATGGCGTCACGCAGGGCGATATCGACGTAAACTGCGGCGGCACCACGGCCTGCTTTGGCGCCACCCAGAGTACGGCGGCTGCTGGCGGCAGAGGTCCACGCGGCGGCTCCGGCTCGAATGTGAGCTACAACGGCGCGCTTTCGACGTCGGCCACTTCCCTCGTGCCGGTTTACAAGGCGGGGGCGGGTTGGAATTTCGCGACGGGCCTGGGTTCGGTGGACGCGGCCAATCTGGTCACCAATTGGCATTTGGCAAAATAGGGTCAATCTTTGACGCCGAGACTCTTCAGCGCAGCCTTGGCGGGTTCATTCCCGGCGGCGGCTGCCTTGCGATACCAGGCGATGGCCTGGTCGCGGTCCTGGGCGACGCCGAGTCCACCCTCCCACAGTACCCCGATGTTGTACATCGCTGTGTCGTTGCCCGCCTCGGCTGCTCTTCGATACCAACTCATCGACTCGGCGTAATCCACGGAGACGCCGAGACCCTGCTGGTACAACACTCCGATGGCGTTGGCGGCGGTGTTGTCCCCTTCGCCCGCTGCCCTTCGGAACCATCTCATGGCCTCGGTATGGTTTAAGGGCACGCCCAGACCATCGCGGTATAACACGCCCACGTTGAACATCGCCTCGGTGTTGCCGGAAGACGCTGCTTTCTGAAACCAGCTCATGGCCGCACTGTAGCTTTTCGGCTGGCCGAGCCCCTGAAGGTGCAAGAGGCCAATGTTGCACATGGCCTGACTGTTTCCCGCATCCGCCGCCCGGCGGAACCAGCCCATGGCCGCCGCGTAGTCCACCCCCACGCCGCGGCCGGTTCCATACATCACGCCGAGGTACATCATGGCATCCACGTCACCGATGGCCGCGGCCTGGCGGAAAACGCCCAACGCAACCGAATCGTTCCGGGCATCGTACGCCTGCACACCGCGAGCCATCAGGGCTTTGGAACCGGGCGCGGTTTCGGATTGAGCCGGGGGGGCGCCAGGCTGGGCCCTGGCCAGTGAGCCTCGAAGCAACCCGGCCGCGACGATGGCGGCCCACAGCGCTCGGGCCAGCCGCGAGCGGCGGCCGCGGTTCACGGCGAAACCCATCCGACCATTATGACGCTCCACCGCCTGGCTGGGTTGCTGACTTGGCTGGAATGGCGTTGGCATAGCAGCCGTTACGCCCCGCTCTTGACGTTCCCCCTGCCACGCATCAACATCGAGTATTCCGGCTGTGCTGACGCGCTACTGAGCGGCGCTACTGTCCGCTGCCCTGCGCCCCCGGAATGGCGTTGGGGTAGTACCCGTTGCGCGCGCGAATCTTGACGTTGGGCAGAGTGGGTATTTCCACCTTGATGTGGCGGAACACCTTGGCCCTCGCCTCCGGGTCCACATCCGGAATGTAGCGCACGACGTACTGCGTGGTGACTTCGCCGCCGATCCCTCCCACGGCCTTGATGATGGCCCCGGAGATCTCCGCGGCATACCCGCCGGTGCCCACCGTCAGAGCGTAGTTGCCGTCGTCGGAAGGCGTCGACAGATAGCCCGAAACATCTTTGTAGAGCGAACTCAGCGGATACTCGACATGGCCGCCGGTCTCCGCCGTGATGCGCTCCAGGACGTCCTGGCTGTCGTTGGCGAACCCGAACGCCTGGGTGCTCATGGCATAGATGGTGACCAGGTTGCGCTGGGCCACCTCGAGAACCTCCTCGATGCTCCTCTTGCTGGCGTTGTCGTTGCCGTCGCCCACCACGATGATCACCCGGCGCGGCTCGTACGGTTCGCCTTGCACCACCTCGTGCTTGGTGCATGCCATGTAAATGGCGTCGAAAAAGGAGGAGCCGCCGCCCGGCTTCAGCTTCTTGACCTGGTCGGCGATCTTGTCCGAATCCCACGTGGTGTTGACCACCATCTCGGCATCGTTGCTTGAGGTGACGAGGTACCCGGTGTACTTCTTGTCGCCCGGCAGCAGGTTCCAGACCAACTCCAGGATGGCGTCCTGATAGGTCTTCCAGTGCACCCGGGTGTTGTTGCTCATGTCGATGACAAACCCCACCACGACGGGCTGCTTCTGGTCGTGACTGAAGAAGCGGATGCGCTGCGGCCTGCCTTCGTCGAGAATGCGGAAATCCTTGGCGTCCAGGTTCGAGACGAAACGGCCTCTGTCGTCCGTCACCGTGATGGGCACGATGACCTCGTTCACCGACACCTGAATTCGGGCGGCCGGCGGCTCCGCCTGCTGCTGCGCCGCCAGAACCGGCACGAGAAACCCCCACAGCGGCAAAGCGGCGAAAAGGCGGGCAGCAGACATCACGGCGCTAGACCCATTCTACCGCGGGCGGACTAGTCTTTCACTGCCACCAGGTCCACCGCGAAGCCGGCCTCCATCGATGGCAGTCCCTCGAAGAGCACCAGGCTGCCGGCCGGAGGATGAGCGTCGTCGAAGAACTTCGAGCGCACCTTGCGCACCTGCTCCGCGATTCCCGCCGACAGCGGATAGTAATGCGCGAATGCCACGTCGCCAGCCGAGACGCCGCCCTGCTCGAGCGCCTTCCGAAGACGTTCAAAAGCCAGCCGCGCATCCTCTTCCTGATACCCGAACGAAACCTGCGAGCCGGTCAGCACCACGTGGGGCGCGCCTATCAGCGCGATCTGCGATTCGCCGGGCTCCCGCGGCAGGCCTTCGGGATTCATCAGAAGCAGCCGTGCACCGGCGTCCCGGCGAAGCCGCGCCACGGCCTCGCACGCCGCCAGCGCGCGGACCGGCGCGCGTTGCGTCTCCACGTAGTTCAGCGCGGCGCGCGGATACTCGGCTTCCACCAGCTTGCGCGTGGCCGCCAGATTGTCCAGCGAGCTGAGGAAACAGGTGACGCGAAGCACGTCGGAGGGTTCCGAACCCGCGGCCTGGACGGCCTGGCGCAGGGCGGCCAGGGACCTGGCGGCCAGCGGCGCCACCGCATCCAGCGGGTCCTCCGAAGTGGCCGTCTGCGCCGAGAAAAAAGCCAGCCCGTGGGGATTGACCTCCTTCTTTCCAGCGGCAATGGCCTCCAAAACCACTTGCGCGCCTTCCAGCGGCAACCCGCCGGATTGGATCAGGCTCAGCGCTGGAAGCGGCTGGCGGCGGTCCGCGAAAGACTCGCTCACCAGGTCGCGCACGCGGCGCACGTCGCCCGAGCCGCCCACAAAAGCGCGGATCTTGAGAACCGTGTTTCCGCCAGCCTCCCGGGCGAGCGCCTTCAGGGCATCGCGCACCTGCTGCGAAAGCAGGCCCTTCGCGGACAGCGGGGTGACGTGGAACGTAAGACGCCGGGTCTCGCCCTCCACCGCGCTGGGAAGCTCCTTAGGAATCTGGAGCGTCTGGGTGATTTCGTCCTTTTTCTTCTTCTGGGCCGGCCATGCAACCAGGGCCACCCCGCATGTGAGTGCTACCAGCGCAAACCCTCTCATGGCCTTGAATCGGATTGTAGCACCTTCCAGTCGTTCCGTAGCCAGTCCAATATGGTATGGTATGGGTTGATGGATTTTGCGCTATCTCTGGTTCACGAATCCGAAATCCCGCTTTACCGCCAGCTCTACCAGCAGTTTGCGGCGAAGATCCGGTCGGGAGATCTGCCCCGTGGCGAGCGTTTACCAGCCACCCGCGAATTGGCTGGCCTGCTTGGACTGAACCGGACCACCGTCTCGGCGGCCTACGAAATGCTCGAAGCCGAAGGCTTGATCGCCGGCCAAGTGGGCCGCGGTAGTTTCGTGACGGGGCATTCGGTGGCGGGGTGCCCTCTGGGCCCCGGCGGCGTCGATTGGAATTCTCTGCTCGAGCGCGGCGAGATGACGTCCCCGGGACATTCGGGCGGGGCGCCCTCTGGGCCCGGCGGCGAAGTCATCAGCTTCGAGATGTCGCGGCCTTCGCACGCGCTGTTTCCGCTGGATGAATTCCGCGCCAGTTGCGCGGCGGTGCTGGCGCGGCCGGACCTGGCCGGCATCCTGCAATTGGGTTCGCCCGCAGGCTTCGAGCCGCTGCGGCGCTACCTGATGGAAGAGGCGCGCCGCCAGCGCCTGGCGGGTCCCGGCGACGACCTCATCATTACCAATGGCTGCCAGCAGGCGCTGGATCTCATCGGCCGCGTGATGCTGCGGCCCGGCGACACGGTAGCGGTGGAGGACCCGGTCTACCCGGGCCTGAAAAACCTGCTGGCCGGAATTGGCGCCCAGCTTGTGGGCATTCCGGTTGGCGCGGAAGGGCTGGACATCGCGCAACTGGAGCGCGTGTTGGAACGCGAGCGGCCGCGCTTCCTGGTGGTGACCTCGAATTTCCAGAACCCCACGGGCGCAACCCTGCCGCTGGCGGCGCGGCGCGATCTGCTCCAGGCGGCGCGCGCGGCGCGCGTCCCGGTGGTGGAGAACGACGCCTATGGCGAGCTGCGCTACGAAGGCGAGCCGCTGCCGGCCATCAAGCAACTGGATGAGAACGGCGGCACGGTCTTGCTCCGCAGCTTTTCCAAGGTGAGTTTCCCGGGGCTGCGGGTGGGCTGGGTGGTGGGGCCGAAGCCCCTCATCGACCGCCTGCGCCAGGCCAAGGAGGCCGCCGACCTGCATACCGACCAGCTTTCGCAGGCGGTGCTGCTCGAGTTCGCGGAATCCGGACGCCTGGAGGCCCATCGCGCGCGTGTGCTCCAGGCCGGCGTCGAACGGCTGGCGGCGACCCTGGACGCCTGCCGCCGGTATCTGCCGGCCAACGCGCGCTGGACGCGGCCCCAAGGCGGAATGAACGTGTGGGTGCGGCTGCCCGAGCCCCTGGATGCCGGCGAGTTGCTGCCGCGGGCGCAGAAGGAAGGTGTGGCTTATCTGCCCGGCCGCTACTTTGCGGTATTCCGGCTCGAGCCGGGAGCATTGCGGTTGAGTTTTGCGGGCCTCACTCCGGACCAGATCCGAAGCGGCCTGGCGATTTTGGGAAGAATTGTTTCGGGCGAGATCGAAAGCGCCTCCGCGAGCTTCGAGCCCGCCAGCGCGATGGTGTAACATTCTGAGCCGTGATTTTCAGGGAGGTAGAAATGTTTGAGTTTTCGAGCGAACAGTTTCGATTGAAAGTCGGCCTGGCGGAAATGCTCAAGGGCGGCGTCATCATGGACGTCACCAACGCCGACCAGGCCAAGATTGCCGAAGACGCCGGGGCTTGCGCGGTGATGGCGCTGGAGCGCGTGCCGGCGGATATCCGCAAGGAAGGCGGCGTGGCGCGCATGGCCAACATCGGCAAGATCGAAGAGATCATGCGCACGGTCCACATTCCCGTCATGGCCAAGGCGCGCATCGGCCACTTCATGGAAGCGCGCATCCTCGAGGCGCTAGG
Source organism: Bryobacteraceae bacterium (assembly GCA_049516835.1). Taxonomy (GTDB): domain Bacteria; phylum Acidobacteriota; class Terriglobia; order Bryobacterales; family Bryobacteraceae; genus Fen-178. The sequence continues at coordinate 27,551 of JBEKSR010000041.1, forward strand.
CGTCGACTATATCGACGAGAGCGAAGTGCTCACCCCCGCCGACGAGGAGCATCACATCGACAAGAGCGATTTCAAAGTCCCCTTCGTGTGCGGCGCCCGCAACCTGGGTGAAGCCCTGCGGCGCATCGCCGAGGGCGCGGCCCTGATCCGCACCAAGGGTGAGGCCGGCTCAGGTAACATCGTCGAGGCCGTGCGCCACATCCGCACCATCGTGAAGCAGATGAAACAGCTCACCGTGCTCGGAAAGGAGGAGCTGGTGCACCAGGCGAAAGAACTCGGGGCGCCGCTCGAGCTCGTGGAATGGGTGGCGCGGCACGGAACGCTGCCTACGCCCAACTTCTCGGCGGGCGGCATCGCCACGCCCGCCGATGCGGCGCTGGTGATGCAGCTTGGCGCCGAGGCGGTGTTCGTGGGATCGGGCATCTTCAAATCGTCCGACCCCGCGGCGCGCGCCCAGGCCATCGTGCACGCGGCCAAGAACTTCGATAATCCCGAGAAGCTGCTCGAGGCCAGCCGGTTGCTGGGTGAAGCCATGCCGGGGCTGGATATCGCCAAAATGCCGGAGTCGGAACTGTTGCAGAGCCGAGGCTGGTGATGAAGAAGGTCGGCGTGCTCGCGCTTCAGGGAGATTTTGCGGCGCACGGCGCGGCCATCGCGCGCGCCGGCGCGGAGCCCGTGTATGTGCGCGAGCCCGAGCAGTTCCGCGCCATCGACGGGCTGGTGATTCCCGGCGGCGAAAGCACCACCATGCTCAAGCTGCTGCACAGCGACGGGCTGATGGACGCGCTGGCGGAATTCGGCCGCCACAAGCCGGTCTTCGGCACCTGCGCCGGGGCCATCCTGATGGCCACCGAGGTGTGGAACCCCGCGCAGGAGAGCCTGGCGCTGATGGACATCGCCGTGGAACGCAATGCCTACGGCCGGCAGGTCGACAGCCGCGTGACGGTGCTCGACCCCGAGCCGGAGTTTCAGAAGCGCACCGCGCCGGGCAAGCTCGAGGCGGTGTTCATTCGCGCGCCGGTCATTCGGCGCGTGAACGGCGGCGGGAAGGTGCTGGCGCGCTATGCGGGCGATCCCGTGCTGGTGGAGCAGGGCCGCCACCTGGTGGCCACCTTCCATCCCGAGCTGACCGCGGATTCGCGCGTGCACGCGCTCTTTCTGGAGAAGCTATGAGCGATCCCCTCAAGCGGGTGCTGTTTGTGTGTGTGGGCAATGCCTGCCGCAGCCAGATGGCCGAGGCTTTCGCGCGTGTCTACGGCCAGGACGCCCTGGTTGCCGCCAGCGCGGGTCTCACTCCGGCCATGGCCGTCGCGCCGGACACCGTTCGCGCCATGGCGGAAAAGGAAATCGACCTGCGCGACCAGTTTCCCAAGAGCATCCGCCACCTTCGCCGCTCGCAGTTCGACCTGGTGGTCAACATGACCGGCCTTGCGCTGCCCGACGGCATCGGCGCCACCGTCGTGGAATGGAGCGTGCCCGACCCCGTCTCGATGAAGTATGCGGAGCACTGCGAGGTGCGCGACGAAATCGAGCAGTTGGTGATGAACCTGATTCTCAATTTGCGCCGGGAGCAGCACGCCCCCCGGTTCCGCGGTCAGGGTTCGGGCCACCTGAAGATCTGAAGGTCTCGCCGCGACCGCAAAATTCGGTGACACACGCGTCCACGCGGCACAGGTCCCAGAGGTATAGGCGCTAAAATAACGCTCTCGACGACAGTTTCGCAGGCTCTCTGATTGGAGGGTAGTTTCCCAGATCCGGACTTCCGGGGCGCTTCACGGCGCCATCAATGACCGGAGGCCGAATCGCGTCAGCTTTCGGTTCTGCCAGCACTTGCTGGGCGACGGGTACCGGCCTCGAAGTCCGAGACCGCCTGAAACATAGCCGTGACATTCCGATCAGGGGTCATGCCGTCCATGTTGATGCAGCAGACACCGACTTGGGCTGTTCGTCCACAGGCCTTCAGCGCGTCCCACACCTCACTGTAGACCTGGCTTTCGGACAATTCCAGCAGATGCACGGGACTCATCCGCAGGTTGAGAAAGGCGGACGGGAAAAGCCTGCTGCACTTTTCGAGGTCCGAGCCGAAACCGACATCAAGAAACTTGGGATCCACTTGGTTGTACTGATCTGCGTACTTCTGTAGATTGCCACCGCAGTGATGGATACCAAAAGGTGCGAGTTCCTTTGCTACCTGCATCTCGTAAGGCAATATCCGTGATTCGTAAAGCGCGGGAGCGATCATGCTCACCGAGCAATTACTCGTGAGATGGATCGAAGAGTCCACGCTCAGAATGGACCGATTGACGGCCATCGAGGTGGTACCTGTCCGCCGCCGTATGCATCGGCTCACAGTCACGATGGTCTCAGCAATGACCGCAAAAAGGTGATCCGTCAATTCTGGATCCTCCTTGAGATCGCAGAAAAGATCGTTTCCCCGCAATTCCATCGCGTTGTTGAAGAGTCCCCCGGTATTCAAGTCGCCCGTAACATGGCCGAACCTGAGTTCCAGCATTTCCATCTGCGCCATGAGTGCGTTCATAGGCCAGGTGTTCGTGACGTCTGGCACACGAAGCTCCATCGCGCTGTCACGATCGAGGTTTCTAGGTACGGGCCACGCCGCCTGTCCCTCCTTAAACCGGATGTGGACACCCAAAAGCGCGGGCATGACGAATCCTCCCGCGATGTGGCGCGAGCCGATTACGGGACGCGGCTTCGGGTCTGGTGTTCCGATCCCAAATAGTTCGCAGAGCGCACGGCGCATTAAGAGATCGTTCGCGATTCTGGTCTCAAGATCCAGATAGAATGGCTCCTCGAAGGAGATGCCGAAGCGCCGATTCCACCAGTCGGGGCTGAAGACTACGTTGACAGGAATCATACATCCATCGTCTGAGACAACAACAAACAGCGGAGCCCAACCTGAACGCTCTCGCTCTTTGAGCCTACAATATCGGTCGATCACTGTACAGGAGCGGCTTGGCCTTCACGGTGCGCTCGGGGGTCGTGCTGCGGAGTTGGCACGTCTGATCGAGCGTCTCCAGCCGCTTGCCGATGATAGCGAACTGGGTATCATGGCGGCCCACCTGAATTCCCTCCTCTTTCAGCGCGACAGTCTCAAGCCTACACGAAAGCGTTTCCGGTCGTGGTAAGCGAAAGTGCCGGTGGACGGAGCGGGAGTCGACTGCCGTGCAGGCGCTCACTTGCGCGTTCGAGCAGAAAGTGCAGCGCGCTGGATACCGCTCGATGGCTGAATTGCAGCGACGTGGGTACGGACTGCCGAGTGCATCATAGACCACGCGAATAGCGCCTGTGGGAGGGTGTCAAGGCCCTGGACTTGGTGTATCCTTAGGTCAGTACCATACTGTCCGGAACAGTATCGGAAGGTGTGTGGGTATGGAGGGTGCGAGTGCAGCGCGTCGTCGAAGAGTTGCTGTGGGTGTTCCAGAGCATTGCCGTGGGGGTGGTGGTGTGCGACAACGAAGGGCACTTCCTACACTTCAACCCCGAGGCGGAGAGAATTCTCGGACTCGGGTTGAAGGACGTGAATGAGGCTGCCTGGTCCTCAACCTACGGGTGCTACCAGGCTGACGGAATCACTCTGTTCCCTTCCGATCAGCTACCCCTGGCACGCGCGATGAACGGCGAGGAAGTGCTCGACGAGTTGATCCTGATCCGGAATGAGGTGCAAAAGACCGGTGTCTGGATCAGCGTCAGCGGCAGGCCGCTGCGGGACGCCGAAGGAAACCTGCGCGGCGGCGTGGCCGTTTTCCGGGATGTCACCGAAGCCCAGGACATCTTGCGAGTCTCCCCAGCGCCGCAGCCGCTGGGATCCCTTCCGGCGCCGCGTCCGACCGGTTTCGAATGCCGGAGTTTCGTCGAATACATCGAACGGCTGCGCGGCCACTATGATCGAATTTGCAGCGCCGTGGAGCAGACCGCCGACGCGGTGGTCATCACCGACAGCCGCGGCGTCATCGAGTACGTGAATCCGGCCTTCGAACAGGTGAGTGGTTACGCCGCAGGCGAGGTCCTGGGCCGCACGCCCAAGATACTCAAGTCCGGAAAGCACGGGCCGGATTTTTACCGGCGGCTGTGGGAAACCCTGCGGGCGGAAGAGACCTTTCGGGGGACCATTATCAACCGCAAGAAGTCCGGCGACTTGTACTGGACTGAGCAGACCATCACCCCAGTTCGGGATCGGACTGGGCGGGCGTCCCACTTCGTCTCCGTCCAAAAGGACGTGACCGAGCTTCGGAAGCAGCAGGAGCAGGAGTTCGACCTCCAGGTCGCGCGCGAAGTGCAGCAGTGCTTCTATGCCCCCGAGGCCACGTTCCCGGGATTCGATCTGGCCGGAGCCGCATTTCCCGCCTCGACCACGGGCGGCGACTACTTCGACTTCATCCCGTGTTCGGACGGCAGCTTTTGCATGGTCATCGGCGACGTGAGCGGCCACGGCTTCGGGGCAGCCCTGGTGATGGCGGAAACGCGGGCTTACGTCCGCTCGTACGCGCAGGTGGAACGCGACCTCGGCGCCCTGCTCGGCCGCGTGAATGCGGCCCTGGCCGGGGACCTGGACGGAGGCCGCTTCGTCACGCTGCTGGTGGTCCGCGTCGATCCCGCCAAGCGCCGGATTGAATACGCCGGCGCCGGTCATGTTCCGGGCTATCTGTTCGGCGCGTCCGGCGAACTCCGTCATTCATTTGAGAGCGACGGTTTTCCCTTGGGTCTTTTTCCCTGCGCCGAGTTCCACTCTGCCAATCCGATCAAACTGAATGCCGGAGATGTGATCGTGTTGCTGACGGACGGCGTGTTGGAATCCGGGGATCTGAAAGACTGCGAGTTCGGCACCACACGCGTATTGAACTACGTGAAGCGCCATCTTAAGGACAGCGCCAGGGACCTGGTCCAAGGCATCTACACCGCCGTGCGAAGCTTTTCCTGCGGTGAGCCGCAACACGATGACATCATGACCGTGGTCTGCAAGGTGGTCGGAGAAGCTACACAGCCAACAGCGCGACGCCGCAGGCCACCAGCAGCGCGCCGGTCCAGCGCCGCCGCCTCGCCTAGGTAGCAGCCGAATGGTTTCCGGCCCTCGCAAGGGTCTTCCTTGGCCCGCTTGCGCATCCGCGCGCCGCGGAGCTTCGGCACAATCTGGCTCTTATCGTATTGCGCTACCGCGCCCATCAGTTGCCGCATCCGGATGCGGCTGGGTTCGTTCGCCCCATCGATTCACGCAGAATCCGCTTGCTGATTCGGCGCTTCCGGCTTTCTAGCACTGTGACTGAAAAAGGGCTGCTCGGTTCACCGCGTGAATGTGTTCGGTTGCGGGGCAGCTCGTCAAGCTGCGCGCCGGTTGGAAACCGGCGCTCCAGCGGGTCGACAACCCGCCGCAGGCTGCCGGCCTGCCCCACATGCAAGGGACATGTTCACACGGTCGCAGACCTAGTGGGGAGAGGGCAGCCTGAAACCTCAGGCGCGCCTTCGTTTGGTCCGGGATCCCGCAGCCGGCGAAAGCCATGCCGAGACTCCTCGTGGTTTGGTCTCGCGTCTCGGAATTGGAGCGCGCCGCGGAAGAATCGAGGAACCGGCCATGAACGGCTGCCGCAAGGAACTTACCGATGCGGAGTTGGACGGGCCTTTCGCCGACGCTCCTGCTTTTTCTTTCGACAGTGCGCACAGGAAGAAAAAGCCAAGTGTCTCGGGCGACCACAGTATATGCACATCCCGGCAACCCGCCAGCGTTTCCGCCGCTCTGCCTGTCCGCGGCGCATGCCTTCAAGACAGCGCTTGCACACCGTGTGCCCAGGTTCCCGATCATGGGCGGTGCAGTTCATGCATCGGGCGGGCCGCGATTTCCGGAGGGCGTGGGTCATCCGTCCTACTCCGAGCTTACCGCTTCGCATTGATTCTATGATCACCAGGAATCTCTCTCGGCGGCTGGAACGGCTGGAAACTCGCCTCATGCCGGCAGGCGAGCCGTTGATCACCCAGGTGCAATTCGTCTCCCCGGACGGGAGCGTTCGTGACGGCCCCGTGTTTACAATTCCGGGTGCTGGAGGGCGGTCAACCGGAAGTGCTGGGCTTGCCGGCGGCGGGCGGCCCGGCTTGGCTGCTCGGCAGTATCGCGAAGACCTGAACCCATGAAGACGATCGTCAGCAGGCTGCAAAGGCTGGAGAAGAGATTCCCACCTCCGGCGCCAGCCCCCTCCGGCCCGTCGGCCGTCGAGCAGATTGCGGAGGGGCTCGCACGGATCGGGTTCCTTCGGGGTGAAAAGGAAAGCCTTGCGGAGACGCTCGCGCGTTCCCTTGGGATCACTCCGTTGGCGCTTCGCGCGTGGTTGCAGCGTCGGGCGGCCGGACAGCCCGCGGAATAGCTACCGATATTGCAGAGGGTTTTAAGCAGGGTGCCCAGGCGCATGAAGTTTCCGGGTTAGCCAAGCTCTGGTCGGCACCCTGCTTAAAATCCCTATGTGCTAAGCCGCTGGAGCAG
>JBEKSR010000042.1:0-34011 GCA_049516835.1 Bryobacteraceae bacterium
CGCGAGGGCGTGTCTTTCATCCCTCCGCACCTGGTGCAAGGGATCATCGACGAGGCGCAGGTCACGCACATTCACGATGAGTGGACGAAGAAGAAGTTCGACGAGGGCAAGTACAAGTCGACCGAGGTCTACAGCCGGCCGAGGGATCCGGCGTTGATCAAGGAATACCAGGACTACTTGAAGCAGAGGCTCGGCCCAAAGGCGTACGAAGAGTATATGAAGAGGCAGGCTGCACAGACGCCCGCGCAGCGGTAGCAGGAGTGTCAAAGGAGAAGTGTGATGTTTCAACAGGAATCGAACGTATCTCGCCGAACATTCATCACCGGGACGACATCTGCCACGGCGGCGGTCGCCGCTGGGAGCCTGGTCACCAACGCCGATTTGGAGGATATCAACGCCCAGGTGAATACTAATTCAGGTCCGGCGGCTTTGAGGATCACCGACATGCGCATTGCGCACTCGGACCGATCCATGCTCATGCGTCTCGATACCAACCAAGGCATTTCCGGGTATGGCGAAATCCGGTACGATTGCAGCAAAGCGCACGGCCTGATCTTGAAGAGCCGCATCATCGGAATGAACCCGTGCAACGTGGCGGAGATTTTCCGCAAGATCAAGAAGCACGGCGAGTTTGGTTGCGATGGCGGCGGTGTTTCCGCTGTCGAGGTGGCCTGCTGGGACCTGGCCGGCAAGGCCTGGGGCGTGCCCGTCTGGCAGATGCTTGGCGGCAAGATGCGCGACCGTGTCCGCATGTACTGCGACACCACCAGTATGCCGACCGGGGAAGGGATGGGCAACCATCTGAAAGAACGGATCGCGCAGGGTTGGACCTTCTGCAAGATGGACTTGCATGCCGGCGGCGAAGGGGGAAGCACTGCGGGGATGTATACCCGCCCCGCTCCCGACCCCACGGCGAATCGGCCGGTGCGGAGAGGCATGGCTGATGGACCGCCGCCTGATACCAAGCTCCCCATGGGCGCCTATAACCCTTACGGCGAGCACCTGTTCACCTCGACGTTCTTCACGGACAAAGCATTGGATTGGCTGGCGGACTACTGTGAAACCGTGCGCAGTATTGTCGGCTATGAAATCCCGATTGCCACGGACCACTACGGTCACTTTCCCATCGAGACCTTCATCAAGTTCGCACGGAGACTGGATAAGTACAACCTGGCCTGGTACGAAGACGTGGTGCCGTGGTTCTACCCCGACCAACTCCGCAGACTCAAGGATGCCTGCACGACGCCCATCTGCACCGGCGAGGACGTCTACCTGGCCGAGGGCTTCAAGGACCTGTTTGAAAAGCAGGCAATCTCCGTCATACACCCGGATCTGGCCAATCTCGGCGGTATTCTCGAGACAAAAAAGGCCATCGATCTGGCCACGCAATACGGAGTCGCATCCTGCATCCACAATAACAACGGCCCTATTACGCTGTTTGCCAGTGCGCATGCCGCCGCCGCCGGCGACCAGTTCCTGGCGTGTGAGTATCACCAGGCTGATGTTCCACATTTCCTCGACCGCGTGAGAAGGACGGACAAGCCGAACGATCCGATCATCGATAGGGGATACTTCGCGGTCCCCAACGGCCCGGGCCTGGGCTTTGAGATCAACATGGACGTTCTCAAGGCGAATCTGCATGAAGGCGGATTGTTCGATCCCACAACCGAATGGGACAACGAGACTTCCTTCGACGGTCACATGTGATTGTGATCTGGGCAAGCTAGAGCGTGCCCCACCTTGGTGGGGCACGCTTTAGCTTGCCCTTTGTTTTCCCAAGCGAGCGCCACTCAGTCAGGGGGCGGTGTGCTAGGCTGGTCTACCGATATGGACTGCATTGAGGCTTTGAAGACACGGCGATCCGTTCGCGCCTATACGGGCGAACCTGTATCGCGAGAGGTGATCGAAGACATCATCGACTGCGGCCGCCTGGCCGCCACGGCGATCAACATCCAACCTTGGGAATTTGTGGCGGTCACGGAGCCGGCCATGCTCCGCGCCATCGCCGGGGTGGCGGAGTTTGGCCGCTTCATTGCGCAGGCCGCGGTTTGCGTCGTGGTCCTGTGCAAGGACACGAAGTACTACCTGGAGGACGGCTCGAATGCCAGCCAGAACATACTCGTGGCCGCGCGGGCCTATGGCCTCGGCGGTTGCTGGGTGGCCGGCGACAAGAAGCCCTACGCGGAGAAGGTGGCCCGGATGCTCGGCGCGCCGCCGGGCTATAAGGTGATCAGCCTGCTCTCGATCGGGCATTCGGCCGAGCAGCCCCACAAGGACAAGCGGCCGCTTTCCGACGTGCTGCACTGGGAGAGGTTCTGATGCATGAAGAAGCTGACCGGCCTCAGACGTCCGAGTCCTGAACCTCGAAGACAGCCTTGATGTAGTTCTTGTGGCTGGCCAACTCGGGGAACACCTTGGGCACTTCGGCCAGCGGCGTGCGGCAGGTGATCCACGGGTCCAGGTTGATTTCGCCGCGCTCCATCATCCCGATCACGCGCGGAAACTGGTGGTGGCTGTTGCGGCTCGCTATGATGTCGAGTTCCTTCCTGATGAAGGGCGTATGGTCGAAGGGGATGAAGCCCAGGAATTGGCCGACCAGCACCAGCCTGCCGGCCGGGCCGACGCGGTCGAAGCTGGCTCTAATCGCCTCCTCATCGCCGGTGCAATCGAAGACCACCGAAGCGGGGCGGCCGTCGTACTCCGGCAGCACGTCCACGCCGAAACGTCCGGCGAATTGGCGGCGGAACTCGACCTTCTCGATGATCCGGGCCGAGGCGCCCGCGGTCAGCGCAAACTGGAGCACCGACAGGCCGATCGGCCCCGCGCCCACAATGAGCACGTCTTCGCCGGCCACCAGCCCGCTCCGCGCCACCGCATGGGCGCCAATGGTGAGGAATTCCACCAGCGACAGTTGATCGTATGAGAGCCGTTCCGACTTGTACAGGCGCTCGACGGGCACGTTCATCAGGCCGCGCATCCCGCCGTCCACGTGCACCCCCAACACCTTCATGTCCACGCAGCAGTTGGGGCGGTTCAGACGGCAAGGCCTGCAAACGCCGCAGGTCAGGTGAGGCTCGACGGCGCACCGGTCTCCCGGCTTGATGCCGCGATTGTTCTCCGGCGCCTCCAGCACCTCGCAGCCTAACTCATGACCGATGATGCGCGGAAAGGTGTAATTGGCCTGAGCCCCTTCAAAAGCGTGCCAATCGCTGCCGCATATGACGACGCGGTGAACCCTCACCAGCGCCTCGCCGGGCTGCCTGACCACGGGCGGCACGACGTGTCCCACGAATTGTCGTGGCGCTTCCAAGACGATCTGTCGCATGGCTTCTCGAACTCCAGAGTATAGCAATCTGCTAGGCTGGCAGTTAGATGGGAACGCCTGTTGTCCAACTGATCCGCATTCTGTCGGCGTCCATCGCGCCGGTCATCGTAATCTCCGGTGTGGGCTTGCTGCTCCTCAGCATGACCAACCGCTACAGCCGGGTTCTGGAACGCGCGCGGGACTTCATCAAAGACCTTGACGCCACCGAAGAGGACGCGCGGCGCCAGCGGCTGGTGGAGCAGATCCGAATTATCTACCGGCGCGCCCGTATCCTACGGCTCGCCATTATCCTCAGTTCCACCAGCATTTTCTTTGTCGCCGTTACGGTTCTTGCGCTGTTTGCCGGGCAGGTTCTGGGAGTGAAGGCCGACTACGTTTCGGAACCGTGCTTCGGCCTCTGCCTGCTGTCCTTGTTGGGATCGCTCTATTTCTTCATCAAGGATGTAACCATCTCGCTGGCAGCCCTGGAACTGGAGATTGAATCCTACATCGGGAATTCCTGATTACTTCATTTCGGCTCGATGGCAATCACCCAGAGGTCCGTAGTGCCGAGGTTCTGACCGATATGGGTGGCGCCGAGACGCCAGGTGATCTCACCCGTCTGCAAGGTAGAGGGTTCCTCGCGGCCGTCGGGCATCAGGTGCCTCAATTGGGCGCCCGACAGGCAGACCACAACCCGGTTCTTGTGAGTGTGCTGCGGTTCCTTGGTTCCGGCGGGGATGCGGATGTCGTAAACCCGCGTGTATGGGTTCTCGAACAGCAGCTTGTAATTGGGAGAGAGGCCCGTGGTTCCCCAGGTCTCCGATCCGCCGGATCCTAGAAAATCCACTCTCGCAAAGTGGACCTCGGAGGCGCCTGTGTTCCTGACAACCCCGGCCTGCGCCGGCCGGAACACGGTGTCTCCCGGCTTGACTGTGACCTTCTGGGGCTTGCCCCCTTCCGGGGTGATCTGGAGCGAGCCCCCCTGGAAATAAACCGTCACACTCGGTTGCGTGCCGTTGAGCGGCTGCGTTTCGCCCGGCCGCAGCGTGCAGTCGGCGGCGGCGACCTTTTCGTTCCGAAGCTTCTCCGTCTGAACGGCGGCACTGGCGATGCTCACAGAGCAGACTAAGATTGCGGCGCTAATTCGCATAGAATCCTCCTTTTAAGTTCAGCTTCCCGAGAAGGTACCTGGCCGCCTGCGCGGCAGCCTGGTCCGCGTCGGGCTTGGGTAAAATCTCCGCGGTCAGGTAACCATCGTATCCAATGTCCGCGAGGATTTGGAAGATCTCATCGAACGGCATGTGACCCCACCCCGGCGCCAGCCGGTTGCTGTCCGCCACGTGGACATAACCGATGTAGCCGCGTGCGCTCTCAAAGGCGGCGCGGAAAGAGGCGTCCTCGATGTTCATGTGGAAGAGATCGGGCATCAGCCGGACACTCTTCCGCGCGGCTTCCTTGACGATAGCGAGCCCCTCGGCGCAGGTATTGATGAAATTGAGTTCGTACCGGTTTACGGGCTCGACAATCAACTCGACGCCAACTTGCTCGGCGACATCGGCGCAACGATTGAGACAGCTCAAGTATCTTTGCCTGGCCGTTTCGAGGGTTTCGCCGTCGTGGATCAGCCCTCGGACCCTGCCGGTGTTCACCTTCGCTCCGAACTCCGCCGCCAGGCGGATCATGCCGATGATCCGATCCATGGCGGCCTCGCGGACATCGGATTCCGGGTGCGTGAAGTAGAGGTGATCGGCGGCGAAGACTTGCCCGGAGGAAATGCAGGGGATCTCGAGACCGGTCGCCGAAAGGCGCCGTTTCATGCGCGGCACATCGACTTCCTCGGCGCTCAGCAGCGCCAACTCCACCCCGTCGTAGCCGAAGCTGGCGGCCCGGTCCACGCACCGGCAGAGATCGTCGCGCAGCACCACGAACGCGCTGGGCAGCGCCGCGGGGCCGGCGACGGCGATGCCGATCTTCACCGGGACTCTCCCGCCGCGAGCGCCATCGCCTCCGCTTCGATATGCTCGGCGGAGATGCCGTGCTTGCGCATCAGGCCGGCCCAATCGCCGGATTCCGCGAAAGTGTCCTGGATGCCGATCATCCGCATGAGGGCCGGCGCGCGCCGGGCCAGCGTTTCGGCCACCGCGCTTCCCAGGCCGCCTTGGATCGTGTGTTCTTCCACCGTGAGGACCTTCCGGGTTTTGCGCGCGGAGGCGGCCAGGGCTTCGGCGTCGATCGGTTTGATGGTGGATACCTCGAGCAGGTCGACGGAGACGCCTAGAGCCGCCAGCCGCGAGGCGGCCTCAATGGCCATGAATGTGGGAACGCCGCACACGGCGATGGTCAGATGGCGACCATCCCGCAGCTTGCGAATCTTCCCCAATTGCAGCGGTTCGGCGCCGGCGAAGAGCACCGGGGTAGGGTTCCGGCACAGGCGGATGTAAGTAGGGCCGTCGCGCCGCAGCGCCAATTCGAGCGCCTGGCGCATCTCGACTGCGTCCCCGGGCACGATGACCGCCATGTTGGGCATGGCTCGCATGACGGCCAGATCGAGAATCGACTGGTGACTGGCGCCATCGTATGAATCCGAGAGCCCGGCGTAATTGCCGGCCAGAATCACCGGAAGATTGTTATAGCAGATGATGTTGCGTATCTGGTCGGTAGCTTTCAGATCGAGGAAAATCGCGAATGTGCTCGCAATGGGCCGCAGGCCGCAGGTTGCCAGGCCGGCCGCGACGTCGGTCATGTTGGCTTCCGCCACGCCCATGTTGAAGAATCGGTCCGGATATGCTATCCCGAAGGCTGCCGTGCGGGTGCTGGTGGCCACATCCGCATCCAGGACCACCATCTCGGGGTGATCCGTTGCCAGGGCGAGGAGCGCTTCCCCGAAGGCGTCGCGCATCGCCACGGAGGTTGCCGTCATAGCATTGCCTCCAGTTTCCCCAGGGTCTCGAGAAGTTCGGGTCGAGCTTTCGCGTAACTCTGGTCGTCGATTACCGCCCCGTGCCAGTGGGCGTTGTCCTCCATAAAGGAGACGCCCCGGCCTTTGTGGGTCTTATAGATCACCGCCACCGGAAACTGAGTTTGGCGCTTAGCCCATTCCAGAGACTCGAGGACCTGGGCGGCGTTGTGGCCGTCATACACAACGGGAGCGACATTCCAGTTGAAAGCGCGGAGCTTCTCGGGCAGAGGGTCCATGGGCATGATGATGTCGCTGGGTCCGTCAAGCTGAACCTTGTTGTAGTCGATGAGCGCCACCAGGCGTGGCGGCTTGAATTTTGCGGCGGCCATGATGGCCTCCCAGGTCTGGCCTTCGTTGAGGTCGCCGTCACCCACGAGGACGTAGGTCCAGTAGCTCTTCCCCAGCAACCGCGCGGCCAGGGCCATTCCCAGAGCTACGGAAGTGCCGTGTCCCAGCGAACCGGTGGACATCTCCACGCCGGGGGTGGAGCGCATCGAAGGGTGGCCCTGTAATCTGCTGTCAAGCTGCCGGAAAGTAGTCAGTTCCTCAGTGGGGAAATAACCCCGGTTGGCCAGCACGGTGTACAACATGCACGAGGCATGTCCCTTGCTGACCACCAGGCGGTCGCGGTCCGGCCATTTGGGATCGTCGGGCCGGATGTTCATGGCGTCGAAGTAAAGCGCCACCAGCAGCTCGGCGGCCGAAGCCGCTCCACCCCAATGGCCGGTGCCCCGGTCATGCAGGACGTCCAGCACCTTCACCCGGAATTCCTGGGCCAGGTACTGGACCATCGCGGATTTCTTGTCTCGCCTTTTCTCCCGGACCACGGCTTCGCAATCCAGTCGTGGGCGGGTAGCAATGCTTCCCATGCGTCCTCCTCTGGCCGCGCTCGGTGTTAAAAGCAAACGCGGCCGTCAGTTGTAAGCGTTCGTCCGAGTACTCCAGCCAACCTTGCGGGCTGTGCGGAGAAGCCGGAGCTCCAGTCTAATGCGTAGCCGGGGCTTGGGCGCCCTCTTCAGCGAACCCATCCGGGTTCTACATAGGCGTAGAAGGCCGTCAGTAAACCGATCACCGAGGCCAGCAGGAGGCTATGCTTGAAGGTGAAGCGGAACAGCTTCGCTTCTTCAGAGCTCTTCATCCCCGTCGCGGCGACTGCGACCGCGATGCTTTGAATGCTAATCATTTTTCCCATCACCCCACCGCTAGAGTTGGCAGCGGCCATCAGGATCGGACTCAAACCCAGGCGCTTCGCGGTAACCACCTGTAAGTTGCCGAACAGCGCGTTGGCTGAGGTGTCCGATCCCGTGAGAAACACACCTACCCATCCGAGCATAGCGCTGAAGAAGGGGAACAGCCTGCTAGTGGCCGCGAAGGCCAGCCCCAACGTTGCCGTGGCGCCCGAATAGTTCATTACGAAAGCCAAGCCCAAGACGGATGCAATGGTGAGTAACGGCAGAAGCATTTCGCGCCCCGTGGACGTGAACACTCTGCCGAACTCTCGACAAGACATGCCAACAAAGAATGCCGACAGGACGTTGGCAAACAGGCACGCCGTGCCGGCTGTGGCGAGCCAGTCCAGGTTGTACTGTGCTGCATACGGTGCCACCACCGCAACCACCGGCGGAATCCTGAGCACGTAATTGTGGAGCAGGGGCCAGTCGAAAGGAAGGCTGGCCCTTCCGAGAAACAACCTGACGGGAGGCAAGCCCCAGGCGAGCACGCATCCAGCCAGCAGCACGTAGGGCAACCACGCCTTCCAGATCGCCATCGACCCATCTTGCGGACCGAGCTTGCTCGGAATCTGATTCGCGGTGTGAAAGCGGCCTCGTGGCCCCCAGACTCGAAGTAAGATAATCAGGCAAGCCATCGCTGCCAGGGAGGCTAATATGGCAGTCGTTTGCGGGCCAATTTCGTTTGAGACCAGCAGCTGCACCGAGGCAAACGAGATTCCGCACACCAGCACCGCCGGAAGCGCACCTCTCAACCCCCTCCATCCGGCAACCAGCACAGTCAGGTACGCGGGTATGCAGAGCGAGATCGGGGCGCAAATCCGGCCGACATCTGCACTGAGCCGATCCAACGGCAGGCCTGTGGTAGCAGCCAAGGTGAGAATGGGAGTGCCAATCGCTGCGAATGCCACGGGCGCGGTATTTGCCAGAAGGCACAGGCCGGCGGCTTGAAAGCGGTCAAAACCCATGCCGGCCAGCATAGCTGCCCCAACCGCGACGGGAACTCCGGAGCCAGCCGCTCCTTCGATGAATCCCCCGAACGCGAACCCAATCAGCAGAGCCTGGAGACGGCGATCTGTGGTCAGGCGCGACAAGGAGCGCTTGATAACTTCGAACTGCCCCGTTCTGACCGTCAGCCGGTAGAGCAGGATCGCGCAAAAAGTGATCCAACCGATCGGAAGCAAGCCGAACGCTGCCCCGAAGAGTACTGCCGAAAAGAGCCTGACGGGAGGCATGCGATAGACCAGCCCGGCGACCAGGACCCCGGTTACCAGACTGGCAACTGCCGATA
Source organism: Bryobacteraceae bacterium (assembly GCA_049516835.1). GTDB lineage: Bacteria > Acidobacteriota > Terriglobia > Bryobacterales > Bryobacteraceae > Fen-178. The sequence continues at coordinate 8,787 of JBEKSR010000042.1, forward strand.
TCCAGGCCCGCTTGCGCCACACCGCGAGAAAGAAGAAGAGGACCCACATCGGCAGAGAGGCTGCGGCCGCGGACCAGCCAATGCTGCCTGCTATGGGCGTGTAGTCTTGCTGCCACATGGAGTTGGCCCTACCACGTGGAAGCGAGCAAACGGAGGTATGTAGGATTGCCTCTACATGGGGAGCGCTCGGCGGGATGTTCCACCCTCAGAGGCGGCCATCGGAGAAACTCCGCAAGCCACCGCGGAACGACTCGAAAACTGAGGTTCGGGTCGGTGGTCATAAGGTTATTTCACCCGGCCTTCTTGTTCAAATCAAGCCCCTCGGCTTTCTGCGTCAGTTCCTGCTGGATGGCCAATGCTGCTCGAAGATGCTGGCGCATAGCCCGTCTGGCACCTCTCGCGTCTCGCGATGCGACACACTCCAGGATTCGCGTGTGGGTCGGCATCACCCGTTGAAACAGGCCGTGTTCCCGTGCTACCAGCATCCGGACTTCGTTCATGAGATCGCGTGTGGAGTCCAGAAGCAGGATCAGGAGCGGATTGTGGGTGGTCTGGGCCACGCGGCGGTGGAATTCGGCGTCCTTGACGGCAAACTGCTGCGGATCGCCGGCCGCTGACACCATTTCGGCGGAAATGCGGCGCAGGTCTTCGATGTCGGCGTCCGACGCCTGTCTGGCAGCCAACCCGGCGTTCTCGACCTCCAGGATGGAGCGCACCTGATGCAAATGCTCGACGCTTACGGCTTCGCCGCAGGTGCGGAGGAACAGAGTGAGCGGCCTGACGAGCTCCCGACGTGTCAGCGCACGCACGACGGTGCCAATGCCGTGACGTGTCTCGAGCAAACCCTTCGTCACTAGGATGCGCATAGCTTCGCGAACAACCGTTCGGCTGACGCCAAGACGCTCGGCGAACTCTCGCTCGGGCGATAGCTTCGTGCCCACAACCAAGCGTCCGTCGAGGATCTGGCGCTCGATGGTTTGCACTACCCGATCTACAAGGCCGTCTTTCCGGCCCAGCACCCGGAAACGCGCCGTAGGAATTTTGTTTTCTAGAATAGGGGCCATTAGATTTCGTCGACCAGACTTCTCTTAGGATTGTGACACCTGAGGGCGGCTAAAGTCAACCCGTACCTGTGATCAGAGGTATGAGGTAGTACCACTATTATATTCCCTGTAGTTTCATATATTTGCAAATGCTTCCATCGATCTATTGCTTGACAACCAGAATCACCAGCAGTACTATCGCGGAAGGATATCTGCGGCGGCGCGTAGCGACGTTAGACGGAGGAGGTTTCGCAATGATGCAGGTTAATCGGAACTACGTGGGGGTGTTTTTCTCCATCATGCTCTCCACTTTCATCGTGCCGGGCTGTTATGGCCAGGCCGTCGCGGTGGCGGAAGTGCAAGGTCAGGTTTTGGATGTGAGCGGCTCCGCCGTGCCCGGCGCTCAGATCAAAATGACCCAGACGGCGACCCAGTATGTCCGCAACATCACCGCGGGCGGTGACGGCAGCTACAGCTTGCCGAACCTGCCCGTCGGACCCTACACGCTCGAAGCGACGGCCAATGGCTTCAAGACCTATGTTCAGTCCGGCATCATCCTGCAAGTTGGCAGCAACGTTCAGGTCAACGTCACGTTGCAAGTGGGCTCTGTGACCGAGAATATCCAGGTGACGGCCGGCGCGAACATGGTCGAGACCAGGAGCAACTCCGTCGCGCAGGTCATCGACGAGCGCCGGGTTGTCGAATTGCCCCTCAACGGTCGCCAGGTGACGGACCTCATCGTGATCTCGGGAGCGGCCACGCCCACGCCGGCCGCCAACTTGATCAGCAACAAGAACTATCCCAGTTCCACCGCGATGTCGGTGGCTGGCGGGCAAGGCAACGGCACGAATTACCTGCTTGACGGAGGCGACAACAACTCGAATTTTACAAACGTGAACATGCCGTTCCCGTTCCCCGACGTGGTACAGGAATTCAGCGTTGAAACCAGCAGCCTTCCAGCGCGAAACGGGCTGCATCCCGGCGGCGTGGTGAACGTCGTCACCAAATCGGGGACGAACCAGTTGCACGGCGATTTGTTCGAATTCCTGCGCAATGGCGATGTCAATGCCCGCAACTTTTTCGGCACCACCCACGACAGCCTGAAACGCAACCAGTTCGGCGGCGACGTGGGCGACAGAATCATCCGAGACAAGCTATTTTTCTTTGGCGGCGTTCAGTTGACGAGGAATCGCCAGAATCCGCCTCAGACTGTCAGTTACGTCCCCACGCCGACGGCCCTGAGCGGGGATTTCAGCACGCTGGAATCGGCCGCCTGCCAGTCGAGCAAGAAGGCGCGCACGATCAACGACCCCCTGAACGGCGGGCTACCTTTTCCCAACTCGCAAGTCCCGGTTTCACGATTCAATCCCGCGTCCCTCAAGTTGGACAGCTACCTGCCGGTTTCCAGCGACCCGTGCGGCAAAGTGACCTACGGCATTCCGACGACGGGCGACGAAGACCAGGCCATCGGGCGCATCGACTGGACGCAGAGCGAGAAGCACTCCCTCTATGCCAGGTACTTTTTGGCCCAGTATAGTAACCCGGCCTCTTGGAATCCCCAGAATGCCCTGGTGACGACCCAAGCGGGCACCCTGATGCGCGCGCAATCGTTCACCATCGGAGACAACTATTCCTTCAACCCGACCACCGTGAACACGTTTCACGCCACCTTTCACCGCATGCGCAACGACCGGGGCCCGTCCCCCCAGTTCATCAACGCCAAGGATCAACTGGGAGTCAACATGTTCGTGTACGTGCCGGACTCCCTGCAAGTGACGGTATCGAACGCCTTCAGCGTCGGCTGCGGGACCTGCTCGCCGGGCTTCTTCAACATCAACACGTTCTCGTTTGCGGACGACGTGGACCTGATGCGGGGAAGGCATCAGATCGCGGTCGGCGTCGACATCCTTCGCTCGCAAGACAATTTCAGTTCCGGGTACAACCAGAACGGCAACTTTACGTTTAACGGCCAAACCACGAACGATTCCATGGTGGACTTCGAGCTCGGGAACATGAGCGAATTCGATGATAGCCTGCAGCAGGTGAACTGGTATCGCTACATCAATATCGAGTTATACGTCCAGGACACGTACCGCATCAGCAGCCGGCTTAGCATCAACGCCGGGCTGCGCTGGGAACCGTATACCCCACCGGTGGATACGCGGCGTTACGGCAGTCTCTTCGACCAGGCCGCGTTCAACGCCGGGCAGCACAGCAAAGTCTACCCCAACGGGCCGGCGGGGGAGTTGTACTATGGCGATCCGGGCGTTCCAGCGACCTTCATGAACCGCCAGATGGACAACTTCTCGCCGCGCCTCGGACTGGTATGGAATCCGCATGGCGATGGCCGGGACACGGTTCGGGTGGGCGGAGCCATCCTGTACGATACGCCGGAAGTATACTACGGCACGCGGGTAGCGTTGAATTCCCCTTTTGCGGACGATATACGCCTGGTTTCGCCGGCGGCACCCTTTAACGACCCATGGCGGGGCTATCCGGGCGGCAACCCGTTCCCGGAACCGAACCCCCCGCCCTCCAATGTGGTTTTTCCCACTTACACGGTGTGGATCAACGAGCCGCTGACCCAGAGGACTCCGTACATGTCGCAGTGGAACATCAGCTACCAGCGCCAGCTCGCCAAAGACTGGCTGGCCTCGGTCTCGTACCTCGGAAACAAGACTACGCACGTGTGGCTGGCCACGGACCTGAATTACGCGACCTACGTGCCTGGCACTTGCGGCAGCAGTGCATGTTCGACCACGGGGAACGCGAACCAGCGGCGGGTGCTGTATCTTGCGAACCCGAAGGACGGCCAGTATTTCTCCTCGCTTTTCAGCACCGACGACGGCGCCAACGCCAACTACAACGGGATACTGGCGTCGATGCAGCACCGGTTCAGCCATGGCTTCACCTTGCTGGCGAATTACACGTGGTCGCACTGCCTCAGCTATGGGGATATCAACGGGAACATCACCGCAGGGTATTATCAGAACCCCCGTACCCGCCAGGGCCAGTACGCCAGTTGCGCTTACGACATCCGACACGCGATCAACGTAACCGGGGTCGTGGAGAGCCCGGTCAAAGGGAACTCGCTCGCGGGGCGGGTGCTGGGTAACTGGAAACTGGCGCTGCTGGTTCGCGCAACGACCGGCATGCCCGTCAACGTCACCTCCGGCAAGGACAACTCGCTGACGGGGGAGGGGTTGGACCGGCCAAATCAGGTGCTCTCTGATCCTTATCCAGCTACGCAAGCGCCGGCGCAGTGGATCAACCCGGCGGCCTTCGTCCAAAATCCTACGGGCACTTTCGGTACGCTTGGACGAAACGCGGTGCGTGCTCCGGGAATGCTCCGGGTGGACGCATCCCTCAGCCGCGAGTTCGTCTTTCACGAAAGGCTTCGGCTGGAGGCACGGGGCGAAGGCTTCAACGCGATCAATCACGCCAATTTCAGCGCGCCGAACACGAATCTGAGTTCGGCCACTTTCGGACAAATCACCGCCGCCGGCGATCCCCGGATTCTTCAGTTTGCGTTGAAGCTGCACTTTTGAGCCCAACTCAAGCCAGCCGTTGAAATGATTTTGTGGAGACCAGATATGTCAATTACGAGTTTTTCCATGCGAAGTGTCTGCCTAGTTCTCATCTTTTTGGGAATGCCGGCCCATCAGCCCGCCGCGGCTGCACCGCCCCAGGCGACCGGCGCTGGCATCAGCCACACCATGCGGCCTCAGGCCGAAGACTGGGTTCTGGCGAACCAGCATCTTCGCGTCGTTCTTCGCTCCGACAATCTGACGTTGTCCGTTGAAGACCTCAGCGCGCAAGAGGCCTGGGGGTCCGATCTGTGGGAGAACAGTGCCGGGCGTATTTATCTCCGCGGTAAGAGCGGCGAGGCGCTAACGGTCAGCCTTGGCGCGGCTGAGCAAAAGCAGATCGAGGCCATCCCCGTCCGGGCTGGGCAGAACGGCGCTGGGCTTCAGCTTTCCTTGTCTAAGTTCCGCTCGCGCCTCGGGCCTGTGCGTGAGGACCGCAACGTGGATAACGCTCTGTCCCTGGTGCTCCAGGTCTGGCTGGCCCAAGACAGCGCGGAGCTCACCTTCCGAATCGAGGAACTCCACAACAGTTCTCCCTACTGGCGCGTGGAAACCATCGAGTGGCCGCTGCGTCTCTTCCCGGTGCGCACGCTGGACGACGATGGGTACATCGTGTTGCCGCAGGAACAGGGCTTCATGGTCCCCTCCCGCTTCCAGGCGGGTTACTTCCGATACCTGAACTGGGTGTGGCAGCGGATTGCGGGTGAGGCCGCGGTGTTTGACTCGATCTCGATGCCATGGTTCGGGGCCAAGAAAAACCAAAGCTCGTTCGTGTGCATCATCGAGACCGCGGACGACGTGTCCTACGGTCTAATCGCCAACGACGTGCGCGGCCCCGGGCAGGCCGCGGCTCCGCCATCGGCCGTCCCGGGGGCAACCACCGCACTTTTCGCTCCGCGCCTGTCGGCCATTTGGCCCTACTGGCATTCGGTCAAAGGCGAACTGGGCTATCCGCGTGTCGCGCGCTATATCTTCCAGCCCCGCGGTGGCTACGTGGAGATGTGCAAGACGTACCGCAAATACGCCCAGAAGACCGGCAAGTTTATCACGTTGAGACAGAAGATCTCTGCCAATCCGGAGGTGGAGAAGCTCATCGGGGCGCCGAATTTTGAAATTCAACTGGTGGCCAATCGCCCCCTGGACTCCCGATACTTGTCGCTTGCGGGTCCCGTTTTCGACGGTTATCACCATCTGCGGACCAGTTTCGAACAGGCGGAGAAAATCGTCCGGGACTTGAAGGACAACCTGGGCGTGGACCGGGCCAACCTCCGGTTTTCCGGCTGGGGCCGGAGGGGCTACGACAACGACCGCCCGATCGGCCAGGCATCCGAAGTGAACGTGGAAGCGGGCGGCACCGCCGGACTGGTTAAAGCCGTTCAAGCCGCCAAGGAAGCTGGTTTTCTCGCCCTGTTGTGGGATAACTACCGCAACTTCGATTTGAACTCGCTGGGCTATGACGAAAAGTACATCATGCGCGATTTTACCGGAGCGCTGGTTCCGGGTTTCAGCGCCGAATCGGGGCACTCACAGGAGATATGCCCGCAGGAAGGCGTGAAACTGATACAGCACAACACGGATTTCTACGTGCGGGACCTGAAGCCGAATGGGATGTACCTGGACACGATCGGCGGCCTGCCGCTGGTGGAGTGCTACGACCCGAGGCATCCACTTACGCGCACCGGAACGCGCGAGCAAAGGCTGAACATTATGCAGGTAGCCACCAACGCAAAGCTGGTTCTTGGAGCGGAAGGCACTCCCCAGGATTGGAACCTCGCTCAGGTGTCATTCTACGATGAGCACCCCATTCGGTTGGGCATTGATGTGCCGCTGTACGGCCTCGTGTACCACGAGTGCGCCATGCTTTACTGGCAGCACGGCGAACCGTACAACTACGGCCTGGACAACTACGGATATCCGCGGGGGCCGTGGCCGGCCAAGTTTTTGCGCAGTCTGCTCTATGGCGATCAGTCGAGTTGGACCGTGTCGGACAGCGCGTATTATGCCTGGCGAGGGACGTTCAAGGCCATCAATGACGTACTCGCGCCGCATCAGCGCAGGTTGGCACACGAGGAGCTCCTGAACCACCAGATCCTCACGCCCGACCTTCTGGTGCAGCGCACGGTCTTCTCCTCAGGCGTGGAGGTGACGGTGAATTACGGAGAGTTCCCCTTCAAGCTCGAGGACGCGACGGAGCTGCCCGCGTATGGTTACCGGGTCAAGGACACGGCGCCGGGCGGGCACGCGCTCTCCGGCCGGGTCAATATCGGAGTTGTTTCGGGAAAGTAGGCGCTTTCGTCCGGACCAGGCAGGATTGAGAACTTCCTCCGCGACCGCCTGCGAGGCGCTTGAGATCGCCGCCGCCCTGGCGAGTTTCCGTCTGGCGGACGGCCACCCTTGGTGAGGCTGTCCTTAACGCCGTCAACATCGACTGCGACACCGAGCGCAAAGCCTACCTTGCAGGCGGTCTCGCCGGCGCGATGCGACGCCTGGACCCCTGCATAAGGGCGGCCCTCGGCCGGAGGAAGCGATCCTCTCCAAAACTCGGGCTGCCAGAGTACGTCTGTTCTGCCTCGGATGGCGGTTCGGTTGATAACGGGCGGAAATTAGTATATTAAATCGAAGGTTCTATGTGCCAATTCTCTCGACGCCGGCTTCTGCCGGCGCTGTTTCTGCTGATCGGCGCGAACGCATGGTGCGCCGCGACGGTGTTCAATGTCTTGGATTACGGCGCGCGCAACGATGGTTCCGCGCCCGCCACGGAAGCGATTCGCTCCGCGATCCAGGCGGCCAAAGCCGCGGGCGGGGGAACGGTGTACTTTCCCGCTGGAAATTATGTCACTGGCCCCATCGAACTGGTGAGCAACCTGGTGCTCCACATCGGCGCGGGGGCGACGCTCCGCTTCCCGGCCGCCCGGCTTCCGTTCACGAGAGGGAGGATGCAGGGTATCGAATGCCTCACGGCCGTGCCGCTGATCGGCGGGCGAGACCTGGAAAACGTCTCCATCACGGGCCGGGGTGTGATCACCACCGACAACGCCGAGTGGACCAAGCTCATGGGCGCCCCGGAGCCGAGGACCGCGACTTATGGCGGGTCGGCCTTTGGGCCGGAGTGGAATCGCCTCAGGGAATTGCTGGAACTGAAGACGCCCCAGCCGGAGGAGGTGTACCAGAAGGTTGCGCCGTTCATCCGGCCCGCGTTCATCCGCACCATGGAAAGCAAGAATATTCTGATCGAGGGCATTTGCATTGTGGGCGCGCCGTGTTGGACGATCCACATCCTGTACTCGCAGGACGCAGTCATTCGCGATGTCAGCGTGGAAACGGACCCAGGGGCATTCACCGGCGCCATCTACATTGATTCCAGCCGGAACGTGCGGATTTCCAACTGCAATCTCGACGCCGGCGACGACGCCATCACCCTCAAAGCCGGGAAGGACGCCGACGGGCGGCGGGTCAACCGGCCGACCGAGAACGTGTCCATCACCAATTGCGTGGTGCACCACGGGTCCAGCGGGGTTGCGTTGGGCAGCGAAACTTCGGGAAGCATTCGCAACGTGGTGGCGAGTAACATCATCTGCCAGGGGACCCGGACGGGCATAGACATCAAAAGTCAGCGCGGACGCGGCGGAGTGGTCGAAAATATCCTATTTGACAATTGGACGATGGACGACATTGGCAGGGCCATCAATGTTTCACAGTACTATCAAATGCAGGGCGAAGTGCCTCCGCCCCCAGAACCTCTTTCGTCGCGGACACCGGTCTTTCGCAACATCGTCATGAGCAACATGGTCATCAACCGCTCCCAGAACGGGACTCTCGCCGCCAGGCGCCCGGTTACTCCTGGCGCCAGCCCACCGCCGCAGATGGCGACCATCAACATAGCGGGGCTGGAGGAGGCGCCGATAACGGGGCTGCGAATCGGCAACGTGGTGGCGTCGGGCATGGGTGGGTTGAAAGCATACAACACGGCAGGGCTGGAATTGCATAACGTACAGATGAATGCGGATGTCGGGCCGGCCTTCCAAGTGCGGGATTCGAACGATTTGGATTTGGACGGTGTTTCCACACGGGAGCTGCTGCCGGAAATGCCGGTGGTACGGCTGGACCGCTGCCCCGGAGCCGTTGTGCGGGGGAGCAGGGCGGTTGCGGGTACGGGTACTTTTCTCTCTGTCCCTCCGGGCGAGTTGAAGAGCGTGGTGCTCGAAGGGAACGCACTAGGCAGCGCGCGGAAGGCGGCGGAAGAGTCGGCGACGGACTTCTGGCAGGCGCCACCCGCGCCCGCGGCGAAGAAGAAGTGAGTCAGTCTTGATCGGAGATTCCATGTGCCAGTTCTTTGGAAGCCGGCTTCTGCCGGCGTTATTCTTTCTGAGCGGCGCCAACGCGTGGAGCGCCGGCCCGTTCTTCAACGTTCTGGACTACGGCGCGCACAACGATGGTTCGGCGCCCGCGACCGAGGCCATCCGCTCCGCCATCCAGGCGGCCAAATCCGCGGGCGGGGGAACCGTGTACGTTCCCGCGGGAACATATGTCAGCGGGCCGATTGAACTGGTGAGCAACCTGGTGCTGCATATCGACGCGGGGGCCACGCTGCGGTTCCCGGCCACCCGGCTTCCGTTCACGAGAGGGCGGGAGCAGGGCATCGAGTGCATTACGCCGGTGCCTCTGATCGGCGGGAGGAACCTGGAGAACGTCACCATCACGGGCCGCGGTGTGCTCACCACGGACAACGCAGAGTGGCTCAAGCTCATGAGCCGGCAGAGGGCCTCCGCCGCCGATCCCGGCTCCGCCTTTGGGACCGCATGGGAGCACCTTCTGCAATTGTTGGAACTAAGGAAACCCATACCCGAGGAGGAGTATCAAAAGGCCGCGCCGGAACTGCGGCCCTCGTTCGTCCGCACCATGGACAGCAAGAATGTTCTGATCGAAGGCATTCACTTTGTGGGATCGTCGATGTGGACGATCCACCTTCTGTACTCGGACAACGTGGTCGTCCGCGACGTCATTATCGAGACGTATCCGGGCGTGCATACCGATGGCATCGGCGTGGATTCCAGCCGGAACGTGCGAATTTCCAACTGCTATATCGACACCGGCGACGACGGCATGGTTCTCAAATCGGGGAAAGACGCCGACGGGCTGCGCGTCAACCGGCCGACCGAGAACATCTCTATCGCCAATTGCACCGTGCACCGCGCGCATGGCGCGGTCACGCTGGGCAGTGAGACCTCGGGAAGTATCCGCAACGTGGTGGCGAGCAATATCACCTGCGATGGCACCCAGATGGGCGTTCGGATCAAGAGCCGGCGCGGGCGCGGCGGAGTGGTGGAAGACCTCAGATTCGATAACTGGACCATGGAAGACGTCGGCCAGGCGATCAATGTCACAAACTACTACATAATGGAGGGCGAAGTCAGAACTTCCGAAGAGCCCGTTTCGGACCGGACGCCGGTGTTTCGCAACATCGCCATCAGCAATATGACCATCAACCGTTCGCGGGTGGCGATCAACATCGAAGGGCTGCCGGAGATGCCGATTTCGGGGCTGCGGATCAGCAACGTGATTGCGTCGGCGAAGGCCGGAATGAAAGCCAACAACACGGTGGCGCTGGAATTGCACAACGTGCAGGTGAACGCGGACGGCGGGCCGGCCTTCCTGGTGCGCGATTCGAAGGAACTGGAACTGGATGCCGTGTCCACGCGCAAGCCGTTGCCGGGAGCGCCCGTGATCCGGCTGGATCACTGCCCCGGCGCCATCGTGCGGGGGAGCAAGGCGTTTGCGGGCACGGGCACGTTCCTCTCGGTGGGACCGGGCGAGATGAAAAGCGTCGTGAGCGAGGGGAACACGCTCGGCAACGCACGCAAAGCGACCGAGGAAGCGACAACAAACTTCTGGCAGGCGTCCGAGCCCGCCACGGAGGGGGAAAGGAACTAGGGCCCTTGGCAGGGCGGCATTGCGCCTCTGGCGCAGCAGCCCTGTCCCGTGAACGCAGTCAACGGTCAACCATCGTTGATTGGAGAGGCTTCGAAGGGAGGGATAATAATCTCATGCTTAAGTTTGCAGCGAATCTTTCGATGATGTTTAACGAGGCGCCGTTCCTCGACCGGTTTTCCGCGGCGGCGGACGCCGGCTTCCAAGGAGTGGAATATCTGTTTCCATACGAGTTCCCGGCGGACGCCATCGCAGAGCGGCTTCGCAACCACCACCTCGAGAACGTTGTTTTCAATCTCGCTCCGGGCAATTGGGGCGCGGGTGAGCGAGGCATCACTTGTATCCCCGGACGCGAATCCGAGTTCCAGCGGAGTGTCGAGACGGCCCTCTCGTACGCCACCCGGCTGAAGACCAGCCGCGTGCACGCCATGGCGGGAATCGTTCCCGCGGGGGCGGATCCGGCTGCCGTTGAAGCTGCCTACATCGGGAATTTGCGGTACGCCGCCGGAAAGCTCGCCGCGCACGGCATCACGCTTCTGATCGAGGCCATCAACACACGGGATATGCCCGGCTTCTACCTCAAGACGCAGGCCCAGTCTTACGCCGTCTGTGCCGCGGTCGACGCCCCCAACATCAGGATACAGATGGATCTCTACCATATGCAGATCATGGAGGGGGATCTCACCATGAAATTGCGAAAGTACGCGCCGCTCTGCGGACACATACAGGTGGCCGGCGTGCCGGACCGGCATGAGCCGGATGGCGGCGAAGTCGATTACGCGTATCTGTTCGGCGTTTTGGAGGACTTGGGCTACGACGGATGGATTGGCTGCGAGTACCGTCCGGCCGGGAAGACCGTCGACGGGCTGGGGTGGTTCCGCCAGGCCACGAAGTAGGCGCCAACATGCGATTACGGCCGGCCACGGTGAGCTGTGGCCTGCTTTGTGCGATCGCGGTCCCGGCGGCCATCGCGCAGTGGGGTGACCTTCAGTCGAAGAACCCTCCGGGAATCGATCTCTCGCTGCGATTAACGGAACCACACAGCTACGGCGAGGGTGAGCTGATTCCCGCTGAGATCAGGTTTCCCGGGCGGAGTCCCGCGCCTGTGCAACAGCCGCCGCGGGAAACTTGGCAATTCGCCGGCTTCCTGCTCGATCCCGCCGGAAGTTGCGGTTCCGTGGCTTCGCCTTGTTTTCCGTCGATGATTCTGGGGTTCGACCAGTCCGAACCCACGTTGCGTCTCGGGGAGACATCCGACCCAGTCGTGGTTTCCCTGAACAACTACCTCCCTCGGTTGCGGCCGGGGCGCTACCGGGCAGCGGTGTTGCTGCGCAAGCAGGTGATGACCTACCGGGGACCCATGTCCACCACCTACGGATACGCGGAGCCGCCGCAATTTTCCGTCTCCAACGCCGTGGAGATTGAGGTGACAGCCGCAACCGACGCGTGGGTGAAGCAGACCATCGCGAGCAGCGCCGCGATTCTGAGCGGCCCTCCGGCGAACAACCGCGAGACATACGAAAAGCGGAGGGTGGCCGCGGAACAACTGCGGTTTCTGGATGTGCCCGCCGCATGGAGCGCGTCGCTCGCGAGCTTGCCCTCGGAGGAAAACACCCTGCTGAAAGGATTCGCGGCGACCCGCGAGCCGGCGCGGGTTTGTGAGTTGATGCAGGCGGCAATCCCGGCGCCGGCGCAGGCCGTGTCTTCCTATTATCTGAATGCCATGGCCCAAACTTGTGCGCGAGCGAACCTGCCTGCCGCTCCGCCCTATACACCGCCGCCGCCGGGTAAGAAGCCGCCGGAGCCGACCGCCGAACAAATGGAGTACGGGCGCCGGCACCAGGAATATGAGCAAGGCGTCATCGAAAAGGCAAACGCCAGCCTGGCTGCGAACCTGACTCGAAAACAGGGTGAGGCGAAAGCCGTCGCGTTTCAAACCCTGATGGAACGCGTGCAGCAGATTCGCGCCAACGAGCGGGGGAAACCGTTGCCGGCCTGGCTTCCGGCCGTGAAGGAGGAATTCACGAAATCGTACGCGAAGCTCGAAGGCTGGCCGCAGCGCCAGTTGCTCGGACTGTACGCGAGCGCCTTACGGTCGCCGGACATGGTCCCGCTGCTCGAATCGGCGCTGGATGGCTGGAAGCCCGGCGACTACTACGAGGCCCCGCGCGAGGCGCTGCAGAATCTGTATGCCATCGATCCGGCGCGAGCGCCAGCGCGAATCGTGGCGGAGCTGGCCAGGGAGAAGACGTGGTTGGATTCGGCCCAGCTCGAACTGCTGCCGGCGAGTGCCGCGCGGATCGCCGACAACGCGTTGATCGACGCGCTCGCCGCCGCACAGCGCTCCGGCGGTTGGAATTCACAACTGAGGATGACGGCGCTGGCGAAGTATGCCAGTCCCAAGGCATTGCCGCGCATCCAGGCCATCTATGAGTCGCAGCAGGACCCGTGCCAGCCGGAGCTGATGGCGTACTTTGTGCGCGTCGACCCGGCCTACGCCGGCCGGGTGTTTCACAGCCACCCGTGGGACATGCACGGGGCACCGCCTCCCTGTGCGGCGCGGTATTTCGAGCGCACGCCACAAATCGCCATGGGGCCGGTGCTGGAGCAGTATATGACGGCGTACCTGATGCATGGTGACGTGCTTCTGAAAAAGACCGCGGCGCAGTCGTTGGGGCGGTTCGGGTCACCCGCGGCGGCTGGGCCGCTGTGGGATGCCTTCCGCTATTTCCATGATTACTGGAAAGGGAAGCCGACGGAGTTGGCCCAGAATAACGAAGGGGTCTTCCTGGAGGTCGAGCTGCGGAACGCGATCGCGCGTGGAAGGCATTGGCTCGCCGCCGAAACCGATCTGCGGACCATCGAATCCCTGTGCGTCTCGGAACGGTGCCTGTTCGAGACCCAGCAGGACCTTCGCGCCTGGCAAAGGCCCCTGAGAATCGAGGTTCGTAGCGAGCCGGGCGGAATTCGCGGACAGGTGGCGCAGTACTACGGGATCGGATCGGTGGAAGCGCTGGAGGAAAAAGTGGGCCAGTTTCCGAAAGGGACTCAGTTTGTGTTGACCGCCATCGGCGGCGACGACGACGGGTTTACCGCCCGCATTCGAAAATATGCCGCTGCCCACGGTCTGACCGTCGTTGCGCGATGACAGAGCCTAATTCCTCGCTACCAGATCGGTCTCGACATGGCCGGAGAACGAGTGCCCGCCCGACGCCGCGTCTTTCACCCGGTAGCCATAGTCGGCCGGCTGCTGTGCCGCCATTCCCCAACACATCAGAATCAGGCAAACACTTCGCATGGGATCTTGATCGCATCTGGCGTCTCCGGTGTCAAGTTCTCCCCCCGGTGGCCGCGGGGGCTCTTTTGAGGCGAACAAACCGGGCCGTACCCTCGTATGCTATGGAGTAGCGATCCGGGAGGCAACAGAATGTTTTGCGATCGTTGTGGAACCGCGTTGCAGGAGTTTCGGCGTTTCTGTCCGAGGTGCGGCAAAGGTGTGGGCCCCGTGCCGCTGATGCCGGTGGAGAGCCGGATTGCCGGCCACGTGCGTCTGTTGGGGATTTTCTGGCTGGCTATTTCCGCGTTTCGCCTGCTTCCAGGCTTGGCCCTGGTGTCGATTTTCCGGTACGGGATACCGTTCTTTACACCGGGTGTTCCAGGCTTTGTGCACGGCTTGATGCGGGGTTTGGGCGGACTGTTGCTGGTGGGCGCCGTACTCGGCATTGTGGCGGGTTGGGGGTTGCTGGAACGGCAACCCTGGGCGCGCACGCTGGCCATTGTTCTGGGCTGCTTCAGTCTGCTGGACATGCCGTTCGGCACGGCGCTCGGCGTCTACACGCTGTGGGTCCTGCTGCCGGCCAAATCGGAAGAGGAATACCGTCACATAGCGCGGGCGGCGTAGATCCGAGGCGCGCCGCCTACTGCTTCTCGAAAACCAGCTTCTGCTCGCCCTCGCCCATGCTGCTCTTGATGAGCCGGACGATGGTCAGCGTCTTACCGTCGTCCGAGAGCGTCCACTTGTCCTGCATGCTGAATTCGTTATCTCCGAACGTCCCCTTGGCGTCGATCAAGAGCGTGTCGCCCTCCCACTTCAAGGTGCTCTTCACGGGATTGCCGAAGATATCGTTCGAGCACTCCTTGCCGTCCGTGGTGTAGTTCGAATCGAATTCGAAATCGCCTCTCTCGCCGGACTGCTTGACGTGGCTCGCGAGCTTCGGATCTTCGTGGGTAATCTTGTTCGTCATGCCGGTCGGCGCCGGCATCTGGCCGAAGCTGCTCTTGGAAACGTTCAGCTTCCAATCGCCGCTGAAGTTGGGCTTGGCGAGCGCGGGCAGGGCCGCCAGCGCCAGCACTGCGAGTACTACTAGACCATGTTTGAATGTCATATCGGCAACTCCTTAACTTGGCCGGAGCGGTCTTCCTGCGCCCCTACTGGTACTCCTTCTGCTTCGCCTGGTAGAACTCCTGCATCACGTAGAAGGCCTTTTTCTTGCCGCCACGCACGGAAACCAGGCCCTTGCGGTTGAAGAAGTCCTGGATGTCCGGCAGGGTGCGGCGGGGGCTGCGGAAGTCCATCAGCACCCACGGCGATGTGCCGCGCAGGAACGGAATGCGGCGCAGCATCCCGACCTGATGCCGGAACACGTTTTCCTGATATTCTTCGGTCCACCTGGTGAGCGGGTCGCCATGCAGCCCGTAGAGCGCGTCCGCGCCGAATTCGCTCATGATCAGAGGCTTGGTGTAGATGGTCTTATAATCCATGTGGTCGGCCTTATCCGGCAAACCGTCGTACCAGCCGAGGTACTCATTGCAGCCTAGCACATCGAGGTCGGCTCCCAGCGGATCGTCGAGCAAATCGGTGTTGCCTTCGGCCGCGCCGCCATCGTTGTGATGCAGCAAGGCGGCGGTGACCAGGCGCGTCGGGTCCAGAGCGCGGACCTGCCCGGCCAGCTTCCTGAGAAACGCCGTGCGCGCCTCGCCGACCGGCGTCTCATTGGCCACCGACCACAGCACAATCGAGGCGCGGTTCTTATCCCGCGCGATGCTCTCCGCCAGTTGATTGCTGGCGTTGGCGAACGTCTCCGGGTTTTCCCACAGGATGGTCCAATACACCGGGGTTTCCGACCACACCATCAGGCCCAGCCGGTCGGCTTCCCGCACCATGTTCTCGTTGTGCGGGTAGTGCGCCAGCCGGACGAAGTTGCAGCCCATCTCCTTGGCCCAGCCCAGCAGCGTGCGCGCATCCTCCGGGCTGTAGGCCCGGCCGGCCCGAAACGGCGCTTCCTCGTGAATCGAGACGCCTCGCAGGAACACCGATTTGCCGTTCAGCAGGATGTCGGTCCCCTTGGTCTCGATGGTGCGGAACCCGATGCGGTCGCGCACTGAGTCGGTGTCCGACGCGATGGTCACCTCGTACAGCTTGGGGTTTTCCGGCGACCATAGCGTCAGTTTGGCCGGAACGCTCAGGGCGGCGTAACCGTTGGCGTCGGTCGAGACGGATGCCGACACCCCCGCCTCGGGAATGCGGATGGCCACCTGCTGCCGCAGTCTCGGGCCGTTGAGTTTGACCCAGCCGGCGATGCTGTCCGCCGAGCCTTTCTTCAGTTGCACGAAGTAGTCGTCGATGAACGTCTCCGGCACTTCCACCAGCAAGACGCCGCGCGTCAACCCGCCGTAATTCCACCAGTCCGTGTTGAGGGTGGGCACCGCCTCGCGGTGACGCTTGTTGTCTACCTTGACCACCACGGAATTGCCTTTCTCGCGCGTTTTGCCGGTGATCTCGAAGGCGAACGGCGTGAATCCGCCCGTGTGCGAGCCGAGCTTTTCGCCGTTCAGGTAAACGATGGCTTCGTAGTTGGCGGCGCCGAAATAGAGGAACAGGCGCGTGGCGGGCTTGCTCCCATAGTCGAAAGTCTTCCGGTACCAGACGGTGCCCTCGTAGAAGAAGAGATTTTCGCGTTGCGTGTTCCAATCGCCCGGCACGTCGAGCTGTCCCGAAGTATCGAAGTCGTATTCGACGCGATCGCTCTTGTCCTTTGGCTTGGCGTCGAGGAAATAGCCGTCCGTGGCGGGTTGCAGGCGGAAATTGTAATACCCGTTCTCGTACGGATCGACGATGGCGCGCCACTTCCCGTTCAAACTGGTGGTCCGGCGCGCTTCGACGTTCACGATCCGGCTGGGCGATTGCGCCTCGAGGGGCGCACAGATCGCCAACACAGCCAGAACTGTAAGATGTGTTCTCATACTGCCTCCAATTGTCGCCCATCCGAGCGGTTCCGCGGTACGGGCGCCAACTGGAGCGCGGGGTCGAGAGGTGGGGCAGGCGGCGCCGCCCGCCTCTCTTACTTCGCGGAGTGCCCTACGGAACTACGACCGTCTTCTCGCTCTCAATCTGAACCGTCCTGACAAACGCGCTCCCACCAGCCACGGGGTCGATTCTAACGGTGTACTGTCCAGGAGGCACCATCAGGCCCTGTTCGCAGCCGTTGAACTCGCCCGTGTGGCCGTAATACCTGTCATTGAGGTAGACCGCGTCAAACTTGCTGGCGGTCACGGTTGTTTTCAGCGTTCCCAGCGGCTTCTTCGGGGGTGGCAGCGGCTTTAACGTCTGGGCCACAACCACGGTCTTGCCTGCCTCGAGGTTCACCGTGGTGGTGAACTCCTCGTAGCGCGGGTCCACCAGCTTGACTTCGTGCTTTCCCGGTGGCAGCGCGTACTTTCGGGCGATCTTGAAATTGGCCGCCGGCCCCACGTACTTGCCGTCCACAAAAACGCCGGCCCGTCCGGGATCGACCTTGGTTTTCAGGTACGCATCACCTGGCTTGCCGATGAGGGTGCCGCCGGCAAGCAGCAATGCGACGACAGTGCAGATGCCCCTGCACGCGGGCTTTACCAAGCTTCTCGATTGGATTGCCATCTTAAATCCTCCGGGTCCTCTGTGTTTACGTCAATATTAGTATACATCCTTGCTTCGTGGCCGCTGAAGCGGGCCGCATCACAGGCGACCCCACTCGGCAGCCGTAACCCCGCGGCCGAGGATGGCTTCCACTTCGGCCATCATCATTCGCACCTGGTCGACGGAGTATTCGGTGTTGGATGGGATGGCGAGTCTATGCCTCTCATAGATCATGAAGGAATGTCTGGTTCCAGGCAGAGGACCGTCGAAACCGGGCGCCCGCAGCCGGCGAATGAAATCGCGGCGCTTACAGGGTGTCCACCGGCTCATGAACCGGCTCCCGGTTGAGATCGATGCCGGCGATCACGGGCAGCGCGTGGGCCAGCTTCATCCCCAGAAGTACCCAATCTTCCAAGGTGGAGCGTAGATCCTCGGAACACTCACACAGGGATGCGGCGAATGCGACCACACCGGGACAGGACGGAATCCGCCCGCCGTACGTGCCGTCAGCCAGCTTGTCATACACCGCCTGAGCCATCGCCCGGTCGAGGTACTCGGTCAGAATGTACATCGCGAAGCCGCTTCCTCATTGAGTATATCCCAGCCGGCAAAGCCCCAGGGCGTCTGTCGATGCCGGGTGGCTGCATTGGGTGCCGCCCAACCGCACCGCCTCCGCCGCCCCAAGCGCCATCTCCATGGTTCCGGCCCTGCCTCCTATGTTTCAATAGGAAGGGAGCGCCCAGATGACTCGGGAAGAGGCCATTGCGGAGATCACACGGCGGTTGGTGGAGGCTTGCCAGCCGGTTCGCGTCTACTTGTTCGGATCGGCGGCGCGCGGTGAGGAGGGTCCCGACAGCGATTTGGACTTTCTCGTTGTGGTTCCCGACGACGCCGCCGAAGACGTGATCCGCGCCGGACGCCTGTACCAGGCGATCCGCGGTATCGGCTGTGCCGTAGACATCATTCCGTGGCGGAAGACCGACTTCGAGGGGAGGGCGGCCTACGTGGTCGCATCGCTGCCTGCCACCGTGGTACGCGAGGGGAGGCTCCTGTATGACGCCGAACGAGTGGTTGCTTGACGAAACTCGCAGATGGATCGAACGCGCGCAGGGCGACTTCCGGGCGGCGGAGATTTGCGCAGCCGAACTGCCGGCCCCGGCGCTTTTCCATTGCCAGCAGGCCGCGGAGAAGTACCTGAAGGCCTACTTGACTTGGAACCAAAAGGTCTTCCGGAAAACCCACGAGCTGCGGGAACTGGCCGCGGCGTGCGCCCTGATTGACCCGGCCTTGGAATCGATTCTCGCCCCCGCGGAGACTCTATCGAAGTACGCCTGGCAATTCCGGTACCCGGGCGCGCCTTACGAGCCGGACGCCCAGGAAGCAGCGGCGGGCCGTACTCTCGCGGAACAGGTAAGAGCGGCCATCGTAAGCCGGTTACCGCCCGCCGCGTTGAGTTGAGGCGCTGGCGCAACTGAACGGCGGCTTGAAGCCCTTGGTCAGGTAACGGTTTCAGCCCAGGGCTGCCAAATCGGCCAGTGTCGCTGGCCTGAGTGCCTCGAAAGCGCCCTGCGGGACCTTGCGGTACCGCCAGGTTACCCCAGTCAATGAGGTGGCGTTCTCACACCATTCGGTGGCTGCGCGATCTTTGAAGACGACCTCCGTTGATTCCTGGCCCTTTGTCTCCAGTAGCCAGTGGGTGCCATCCGCGCCCACAGCCGCGCTCGGGCTGTCGATGGCGCCGGAGGTGTTCGAACTGCGATAACCTCGGAGAAGCGGCGGCAGATCAAGCCATGCAAGTTCAGCTCACAAGACAGGAAGCGATCGAAGAGATAACGCGGCGGCTGGTGGAGTTCTACAGCCCGGTCCGGATCTACCTGTTCGGCTCGGAGGCGCGGGGAGACTCCGGGCCGGACAGCGATTTGGATTTCCTGGTCGTGGTGCCTGACGACGCCCCCGAAGAAAAACTGCGTCCGGGCGCGGCGCGAAGAGCGGTCCGGGGCACCGGGTTCGCCAAGGACATCGTGCCGTGGCGCAGGACCGATTTCGAGGAGCGGGCGGCTTGGGTCGTGGCATCCCTGCCGGCGACCGTCGTGCGCGAAGGGAGGCTGCTCTATGAAGCTCGGTGACGCCCGCGCCAGGGAAACGCGCGAATGGCTCGCCAAGGCTGCGGAGGACCTCGCCTCGGCCCGCGACCTGATCGGCACCGGCCATTTCGGCAACGCGCTCTTTTTTTGCCAGCAGGCCGCCGAGAAGAGCCTCAAGGCCTTCCTCACGTGGCACGGCCGGGTGTTCCAGCGCACGCACGACCTCGAGCAAGTGGGCGAGGCCTGCTGCGCGATTGATGGTACGCTGGCTACGCTCGTGGAACAGGCCGACGTTCTTTCGGATTACGCATGGAAGCTGCGCTACCCCGGAACGCCCTATACGCCGGAACGGGAAGAGGCCGAGGCCATGCTCGGCCTTGCCGGCCGTGTTTTCCTGGAGGTCCAGTCGCGGCTTCCGTTGGAAGCCAGGACTGCCAAAGACCATGGCCAGCATCAGTCATGAACGCGCCGGAAGCATCTGAATTGAAATGAAGGTTGCAGAGGAGCTTTTCGAATACTTCCCCGACCCTAAGGCGAGGTACGGTTCATCGGAAAGCGGGGCTTGAGGATAATGGGACAGGTTATGATCAGACTGGAAGTGATCGAAGAAATGACGCGGCGGCTGGTCGAGTTTTACCGGCCGGTCCGCATATACCTCTTCGGCTCCGAAGCTCGCGGTGAAGCGGGTCCCGACAGCGATTTGGATTTCCTGGTCGTGGTGCGTGACGATACGCCCGAACCGGTGATGCGCACGAGTGCGGGGTATTCGCGTCTCTCAGGACTCGGTATGCCGAAGGACGTGATACCGTGGCGGCAGAGCGATTTCGAAGCCCGAGCGGCCTATGTCAGGGCATCGCTACCGGCGACGGTAGTCCGCGAGGGGAGGCTGCTGTATGAGTCCGAAGAGCCGATCGGCCCAGACACCGCCGCCAAGTTGGACGCGGCGAGAGCCGAGGGCGGCCGGCCTGTGTCCCTTGAGGAAGTCAAGCGCCGCTACGGCTTATAATGCGGACGAGACCTTTCGGATCTCCGTGGTGTCGCAGCCAGAGCCGCTACAAATTCAGCGTGGCGCGTAGCGCGGAATCGACTTGGTCCATGACCGGGCACACGCCGACCGTTCGGATGATCGCATCCGTACTCACCGTTTGAAGGGTATCGCAAACGATCACGCTATCGACCAGCAGCCTCATTTTGGATCCCGCTTCGCTGTCACGAAGAACCCGGACACGCGTGGGTCCTGTCCGGTTCAGGTTGGAGGTAATCAGGGCGAGCACAGTCTGAGCCAGACCAGTAACGACATGCTCTGCTTGGACGACCAGGGCGGGACGCTTCTTAAAGCTCCTGAGATCGGAGTTCGGGTAGGCGACCAGAACCACCGCTCCGCGGGGGAAGCTCAAAGCCTGTCGTACTCCTCCATGCCCGGCGCGTTCCAATCTTCGTCGAAAGCCCGAAGCGAAGCGCGGACCCGAGCCGCCTTTTCACGGGACCAGCCTAACTCCGATACGGGATGGTCCCGGACCGGCACAGCTTCGCCACCCCGGCTGCCTGCATCGCGATGCGGCGCAGTTTCGCCCGAGGTCCGCCGAACTCTGTTCTTGCTCGTGCTACCCATCCACAACCTGCTCATCACAAGTCTATCACCCCTGCCCCAGTCTCACCCCCTCCGCCACCGCCGCCGCCATCTCCGCCGTTCCCGCCTCGCCTCCCATGTCGTAGGTCCGCACCGCGCCGCGCTCGATGACATTCTCCACCGCCCTCTCAATATTGCTGGCAATCCGCGTCTCCCCCAGCCATTCCACCATCATCTTCGCCGCCAGGATGGTGGCCAGCGGGTTCACCTTGTTCAGGCCGGCGTACTTGGGCGCGGAGCCGTGCGTGGGCTCGAAAACGGCGTACCTTTCGCCAATGTTGCCGCTGTACGCGAAGCCCATGCCGCCCACCAACTGCGCGCACAGGTCCGACAGGATATCGCCAAACAGGTTGGTGGTGACAATCACGTCGTAATTCCGCGGGTTCTTGAGCAGCCACATGCCCATGGCGTCCACGTTGGCGGTATCGAACTGGATCGCGGGGTAGCGCGCGGCCACCTCCTGGGCGGCTTCCAGAAAAACGCCGCAGGTGGCGCGCAGCACGTTGGCCTTGTGCACCGCCGTCACCTTGCGACGCCCGTGCTTCACGGCGTACTGGAACGCCGCTTCCACGATTCGCCGCGACGCCTCGCGCGTCACGCTGCGGATGGAAATAGCGGCGTCCGCCGGGATTCGCTGCATCGCCGGCTCGGCGCGGAACGTCTCCGGGACTTGGGGGAATTCCACCCCGATGTACATGCCCTCGGTGTTCTCGCGGAACACCACCAGATCGATGTCTTCCCGGTAGTTGAGCGGGTTGCCGCGGAACGCCCGGCAGGGGCGCAGGCAGATGTAGAGGTCCAGCACCTGCCGCATCCGGACAATCGGGCTGCGGTATGTCAGCCCCTTGCCCTGAAGCTCCGGCGCCAGTTCCCGCGCGGCTTCCGCCACGGGCTTCGAAGTGATGGCGCCGAAAAGGGCGCAGTCGGTCGAGCGCAGCAACTCCAGCGTGCGTGGGGGCAGGGCATCGCCCTCCTTCCGCCAGAATTCCCATCCGATATCGCCGTCCAGGTACTCGGCCTGGAAGCCGGCCGCATCCAGCACCAACCGGGCGGCGTCGCACACTTCCTTGCCGACGCCGTCCCCCGGCAACCAGGCAACACGGTACTTGCGCATGTGAGGTCCTTTCTCGAGCCTCGGCCCGCTTAGACTCTAAACGCGCCCGCAAGCGGGCGTTGGCAGGCGGCACCGCCTGCCCCACCTACGCCGCGTACTTCCGCTTGAGGTACGGAATCAGCCCGCCGGCCGCGATCAACTCCACCGCGCGCGGGTCCAGCGCCGCCGCTTCCACCACGCGGCCCTGCGTCACGTTACGGATCTCGCCCGCCACCAGGTCGATCTCCAGCTCATCGCCCGCCACACACGCCCGGCTCGCCTCGGGAGACACCACCGCGGGCAAGCCGAGGTTGATGGCGTTGCGGAAGAAAATGCGGGCGAACGACCCCGCAATCACCGCGCCCGCACCGGCGAACTTCAGCGCGGCGGCCGCCTGTTCCCGGCTCGAGCCGCAGCC
Organism: Bryobacteraceae bacterium; assembly: GCA_049516835.1. Classification (GTDB taxonomy): domain Bacteria; phylum Acidobacteriota; class Terriglobia; order Bryobacterales; family Bryobacteraceae; genus Fen-178. Next base: position 31,465 of record JBEKSR010000042.1, read on the forward strand.
GAAGTTCCACCCCGCCACGATGAAATCGCCGGCTTCGAGGCTCAACCGAATCTCCGCGAAAGCCAGCTCGAAAAGGTGCTCGGCGGTCTGCTCGCGGTCCGTGATGTTCAGATAACGGCCGGGATAAATCATATCGGTGTCGATGTTGTCGCCCAGCACGGCCCGCACCCGGCCGCGAAGCTTCAGACTTCCGTCGGACATGGAGGACCCTCCTTGACGATGGATTCCGGATGCGCCAGCTTGCCCGCAATGGCGGACGCCGCCACCACCGCCGGGCTGGCCAGGTAAACCAGCGAGTCTTTGCTGCCCATCCGCCCCAGAAAATTGCGGTTGGTGGAAGAGACGCACGTTTCGCCGGCGGCCAGAATCCCCTGATGCACTCCTACACACGGGCCGCAGCCCGGCGGATCGATGATGGCGCCGGCCGCCACCAGCGTCTCCAGGTAGCCCAGCCGCATGGCCTCGCGGTAAATCTGCTGCGACGCCGGAATCACCACCAGCCGCGTGCGCGGGTCGACGGCGCGCCCAGCGACGATGTGCGCCGCCACCTCCAGGTCCTCCAGCCGTCCGTTGGTGCAGGAGCCCAGCACGGCTTGCTCCACCGGCACCTCCCCCAGCGCCGACAACGGCTGCACGTGGTCCACCGCGTGCGGGCACGCGATCTGCGGCTCCACAATATCTTCCCCGGCGTCCACCGGTATGACACGCTCGTAGCGGGCGTCCGCGTCGGGCGCGATCATCTCCAGCTTCTCCGGCACGCGCGGGCGCAGATAGTCCAGCAGAATCTCGTCAACGGGGGTGAACGCCACCTTGGCGCCCATTTCCATGGCGAGATTGGCCAGCACCATGCGCGATGCCACCGTCATGCGCCGGATGGCGGGTCCGTCGAACTCCACCGCGCGATAATCGGCGCCATCCGCCCCCAGCTTGCCGATGATGTAGAGAATCAGGTCCTTGGCGGAAATCCACGGACGGAACTCGCCTTTCACTGCGATGCGCAGCGTGGATGGCACCTTGAACCACAGCGCGCCCTCCGCCCATACTCCCGCCATTTCGGTGGCGCCGATGCCCGTGGCGAAGGCCCCAAACGCGCCGTGCGTGGTGGTGTGCGAATCCGTCCCCACCAGCACCATGCCGGGCCGAACGTGCCCGTTTTCCGGCAAGACCTGGTGGCAGATGCCCCCGCGCCCCACGTCGTAGAAATGCTCGATGCCCTGCGCCGCCACGAATTCGCGGACGGCTTTGTGGGTAGTGGCGGTCTTCTCCGATTCCGCCGGTATGCGGTGGTCGAAGACGATGACGATTTTGGACGGGTCCCACACGCGGGCCAGACCGATTTCGAGGAAGCTCTTGCGGACCAGGTCGGCGTTTTCGTGGCTCATGGCCAGGTCCACGCGCGCCACCACGATCTGGTCCGGCCAGACCCGCTCGCGCCCCGACGCGCGGGCCAGGATCTTTTCAGCGAGGGTCATGCCCATGGTTCTCCTTCGCCGGCAGGTACTCGCGTTCCAGCGCGCGGTATTCCGGCAGGCCGACAAACGCGGTGTACTCCTTGAAACTTGTGATCCGGTCCGTTTCCCCAGCCAGGATGCCGCTGGGGGAAGCGCGCAGGGCCTCGAAGAAATCCTTCAGCGCCTTGTGCATCACCAGGATCGAGGCCACCGGAATGCTCACCCGCGCCACCCCCATGGCGGCCAACTCGGGGATGGGAATCAGTTCCGTCTTGACCCCGGTCACCGCGTCCATCAGGTTCACCGAGAGCAGGCCGTGGATGCCGCCGACGGCCCGCTCGATATCGGCGCGCGTGCCGATGCCGTCGAGGAACGCCAGGTCGGCGCCCGCATCCAGGTACAGGTTGGCCCGGCGGATGGCTTCCTCGATCCCCAGCACCGCGTAGGAATCGGTGCGCGCATTGATGACGATGTCCGCTCCCAGGCGCTTGCGCGCATCGGCCATGGCGCGGACCTTGCCCGCCATCTCCTCGGCCGGAATTACCTGCTTGCCTTCCATGTGCCCGCAGCGCTTGGGGAATACCTGGTCCTCGATATTGACGCCCGCCACTCCCATCTCGATCAGGCGCTCGGTGATGGAGGCGGCGTTGATGGCATTACCGCCGCCCGTATCGATGTCCGCCATCACCGGGATGCGCACCGCACGGACGATGTGGCCGGTGATGTCCAGCACGTCCTTCATATCCACCAGGCCGACGTCGGGCTTCCCCAGCAGGCTGCCGGCGACGCCGAAACCACTGACCTGCACGGCTTCGAACCCGGCGCTTTCGACAATCCGGGCGCTCAGCGCGTCGTGGCACCCCGGAACCACCAGGCCCGCTCTGCGCTCTAACGCCCGCCGAAGAATCGATGCTCGATGATACATGGAAGTCGCACACCTCCCTCTGGCCTGGGCAGGCTAATGCGTGCCCCACCAGGGTGGGGCAGGCTTTAGAGGCACTTGCAAAATTCGCATCCTGCCCCCCCAAGCTCGCAAAAACAAAAAGTCTAAAAAGTGTTTTGAGTAGGGACTGATTCCGAATAGAATATTTGTGCA
>JBEKSR010000043.1:0-49103 GCA_049516835.1 Bryobacteraceae bacterium
TCGCAAAATTCGTGGACACGGAAGTTGCGCATGGCCGCAGCGGCATGGCACGACGCTGCGGTCGCCACCGGGCCGGAGAGGTTATGAAAGGCCGTCCAGATGTCGTACATCTCTGCGAAGTCGGAGATCTTCTTCGATTCCAGCAGGCCGCCAGACTTCGGTACGTCGATGTGCACTCCCGAGCACGCCTGACGCACGATCAGTTCGCGGAAGCCCTGCCGCCCGTACAGATTCTCGCCCGTGCAGACCGGGATGTTGATGGCGCGGCTCACGCGCTCCATGGCCTCGGGGTTCTCCGGCGGCACCGGGTCCTCCAGCCACATGGGCTTCACCGGCTCCAACTCGCGTCCCAAGCGGATAGCATCCGACACGTCGAAGCGCCAATGACATTCGCAAGCCATGTCGACTTCGGGTCCGAGCTCTTCGCGCACCGTCTGCATGGCTTTCACGATGCGGTTGTAGTCCTTGTTGGTGAGATTGCGGGCGTAAACTTCGTGCCCGGGTTCCTTATCCGCCGGGTCGGCCCTGAGCGGGATCCAGTCGCACTGGAACTTGAAGGCAGTCCAACCCCGCTTGTCGGCTCGGTGCTTGGCCACCAGCTCCCGCCACTTCCCCATATCTTCCACATCGGCCTCAGGAATTGTAGTGCGATAGAAGCGGACGCGGTCGCGGAACCGCCCGCCTAGCAGGTTGCAGACAGGCGTCTCGAGGATGCGCCCGCACAGGTCCCAGAGCGCGATCTCAACGCCGCTGGCGGCCGTGGCCGTCGCGCCCGCAATGTCGCCGCCGGTACCCGCGCCGCGCATCAGCATTTTGGTGTAGAGCCTGTCGACATTGAGCGGGTCCTCGCCCACCAGGGCGGGTTTCATCTGGTTCAGGACGGTGCCTTTGACGCCCGCTCCGAAGGAGGCTTCGCCGAGGCCGTAGAGGCCGGAATCGGTTTCCACCTTGATGAGATTCCAGTCCCATGAGCCCCGCACCACCATGCACTTGACGTCGGTGATCTTTATTTTCTTGCGGGCCGCCGCGGCGGCGCGCTCGTAAGGCGGGGCGAACACGCAACTGGCCGCACCCGCGGAAAGTAGGAATTGACGGCGATTCATACCAAATTCTCCTCTGGGCCTCTTCAGGCGAGATCCAAATTAATCGGAAGAAACACTCCCGACGCTATGGCCCTGCCAATCAGGCGGGCCGTAGTCAGCGCAGCAGTCCACTGCTCCCTGTGAATCGGTCGAGCAATCATTTCATTCAGAAAACGCTGGCTTGGCGCCTGCGTGCCAGGCACGCAGGCGCCGTTTCCAGAGCTCAGAAACCCAGCCGTAGGCCGAATTGCACGAGTCGGGGCTGGTTATCCTGCAAGCTTACAATGCCAAACTGGGCCGTGCCGACTGACGCACCCGGCGAGCCGAACTTGACCCGGTTGAATACGTTAAAGACTTCGGCTCGAAACTCGATTTTGAAGCGTTCTCGGATTGAAGTCTGTTTGTTGATCGAGAAATCGAAGTTGTTAGTGCCGGCAATGCGTATAGCCGGGTCTACACGGGCCTCGTTTCCGTACTCGAAAGCTCCAGCCGCTACGTAGCATGAGGTGTTGAACCATCGGGAAAGCCTCGACTGCGCCGCTCCGGAGAGCGCCGGGGCGCAGCCTCCGACGTAGTTGGGCCGGGTAGTGCCACCACCGAAGTTCGCCATGAAGGTGTTCTTACTGCCGTCGCTCAGCGCCAGCGGGTAACCGCTCTGGAACGTGGTGATGCCGTTGAGGCGCCAACCGGAAACAAGCTTGCTGACAAACCCAGTCGCGCCGCTCAGGAACTTCTGCCCCTTGCCGAACGGCAGCTCGTACACGTAGCTAAAGACCAGACGGTTGGGCACGTCGAAGCTGGCGAGAGATTTCTCTCCTCGGATGTTGTTGTTGTCCTGAGCACTTCCGACAGTGGTCGACTCGGCCCAAGAGGTCAGGGTATCCGTAGTGCTGATCAGCTTCGAGTGGGTATAGGAGATGAGCAGAACGCCGTTTGCCATTCGCTTCTGGATTTTGATCTGCAGCGCGTGATAGTAGGAATCGCCGACCGTTGGCCCGAGTTCGCTTACGGTAAGGTACTGAGGATAAGGCTTCAACAAATCGCCCTGCATGATCGTGGGTTGGCCCAGCAGCCCCACGCTTGTCGGCAGCACGCTATAAAACGGGTTCGTGACCTGCGTCAGCAAGGCGCTGCCCATCGAGATGTATTGATCAGGAAGCTGATCGACGTTCTGCGTGGACAATGGAAGATGTATCCCTCTCGCCCCGGCGTAGCCAACGTCAATCATCAGCCCCGGCCCCCACTGCCGCTGAATGTCTAGGTTCCACTGCTCGGCATAGGACACGGGCTGATCCGGAATCGGCGATGACACGCTCTGTCCGAAAAGGCTGTTCACATATGGCTGGCTGCGCCCCGGCGGGAGAACCAAGCCGCTCGGGAAGGGATCGCTCAACGTTGACCCAAGGTAAGGCGTGGCCCCTCCGTTAAGCGACGTGACCATGGTCGTCGTCCCGGTATTCACAGGCGCATTGTAGGGCGCCAGGGAGAACGAGGCGGTATTCGGCAGGTACAGGATTCCGTATCCACCGCGCACCACCCAGTTGCCGGTGGCGCTGTAGGCAAATCCGACACGCGGTGCAAACAGCTTCCAATGGAGAGATTGCCAGTCCCGGCTCGGATACTGTTGGGAGCTAACCAAGGCGATGCCGCCATGCAGATTATTCAGCCCGGTCACCTGCGACAAAGCCGTCTGCGGCATGTTCGGAAGGAAGGTGGTCAGACTGTCAAACCGCTCGTGGAAGGAGCCGGGCTGCTCCCAGCGCAAACCGAGGTTCAAGGTCAGCTTGTTGGTCACACGAAACGAGTCGTTGACGAACAGCCCGCCATAGTACAGACTTGAGAAGGAGATCATCGGTTGCGCCGTGCTTCCGGCGGAGGGGAAGCCGAGCATCCAGGAAGCAAACCCGTATCCAGTAGTCGAGGGCGAGCCCGCGCCCGAGCCAACCAACGGAAGCTGCGAAGTAAAGCCTGAATCGGCCGTGAAAGTGCCGCCGACGCTATTGCTCTGGAAGTAGCCCCACTCAATGCGCCGTGCCTCACCGCCGAACTTCAGGGAATGGCGGCCGAGGATCTTGGTCAGCGATCCCGAGACGAGATAGCTATTGTCCAGCTCACCGCTCTTGGGAATGCTGCTAAAGTTGTACATCCCCACCACGTTGGGGTGCGGCAACTCACCGAATCGCGCCTGCCCCTGGTACTTTGCCCAGCCCGGACCGATGGTCGAGTATTGGAAGTTGCAGCAGCTAAACGGCTGAGAAGCTTCCAGAAATCGGAAGAACACCAGCCGCAGATCCGCGACGGTGGTCGGGCTGACCAGAATCGTGTCGCCCAGCACCGCTTGGTGCGTAGAGAAGTACTTGACCCTTCCGGTTTCATTCATCAGGGGGTTGACGGGCGTAGGCAAGAAGTGCCAGTAGGTGTACCGGCCGAAGATCTGTTGCTTGCTCCCGAGTTTGTGATCGAAACGCGCTGTATACTGGTTGAAGAGAAAAGATTCAGGGTAGTTGATCTGAAAATTGTTGACCACGGCGGTGGGATTGGTGGCCGCCGGCCACAGCATCGGGCTCAGATTGGCGGCCGCCTGGTTCAGCCGGGTGGCGGGGATAACGTTGCCAGCAAATGGCTGGCGGGTATAAACCGGGTTCCCGTTGGCGTCCGTGGGACACGCCGAATTGCCACTCGTTCCGCAGGTTGTCAACGGGTCGAAGATCGTCGGGACGCCCTTCTGTGAAAAGTTGCCCGTGAGCATCTGCGGGGTCGGCACGGTGGTGAGAGTCGAATATGCCTGGCGCAGAGCGAACTGTTCCCAACTCAGGAAGAGGAAGGTTTGGTCTTTCTTGATTGGGCCGCCCGCCGTCGCGCCGAATTGGTTCTGGATCCATTGCGGCCGGGGGAGACTGGCCCGGTTATTGAAAAAAGTGTTCGCATTCAGATCCGTATTCCGCAGGTAATAATACAGCTCGCCGTGGTACTCGTTGGTACCAGACTTCGTGGACATATTCACGACCCCGCCTGCGGTGCGGCCGAATTCCGGGCTGATGTTATTCGTCTCCACGTGAAATTCGCGGATGGAGTCCTGCGTCGGGACGAGGGCGACCCCCTGGGCCCATGAGACATTGACCGGGCCCCCGTCGACATAAGCGGTGCTCTGGTTCCCCATGCCGCCTCCGATCTGATAGTTACCCCAGGACTGAAAGTTGCCGGTTACCGGGTTCCCGCCGGTTGCGCCTGAGCTTTGCTGCACCACGCCTGGTACCAGCGCGGCCAGATTGAATACGTTCCGCCCATCCAGCGGCAGGTCTTGAACCTGCCTGCCCTCCACCACTTGGCCAAGGGTTGATGTCTGGGTCTCCAACAATGGAGTTTCCGCCCGAACCTCAACCGCTTGAGAGGCTTCGCCCACCTCTAAAGAAGCGTCGATTCGCACCACACTCTCCACCGCCACGGTGATCGGCTGGCGTATGAAACGCTTGAACCCCGCCGCTTGAACGGTGATGCTGTAAGTGCCTGGACGCAGGCTCACAAAAGAGTAGTTGCCGGATGCATCCGTTTGGGCAGTCCGCTCTTCGGACGTTCCGGTATTGGTCAGGGTCACCGCAGCTCTGGGCACGATGGCGCCGGAGGAATCCGTGGCCGTGCCGACGATCGACCCGAAAAAGGTCTGAGCACTTGCCGTCAATGCAAGCGCTACGATGCATGCCAGCACTGTAGCGAGGAGCCGCCCAGTAGAAGTCTGAGAATGTAATTTCATGTGCAAGCGCCTTTCTTTACCAGCGCGGAGGAAACAGCCCGGCAACGCAGGCAACTTTCCGCGTTTCCAAAGTTCCCAGAATTTCCTGCTTTGGAACTTGGTGGGATGTTGGACCTCCCTGAACTAGTGAGGAGTCTAACAGGGGTACATGCGTCGCAGAAGTTCTTAACGGTTAAGGCTGGGCCTTAACTGAGGATTTCAGACCTTCAACGCCGAAACGGTCCCGGACCGTTTTCGCACGCTGCCGTTGACCCGAGGAACGGGCGCCGAGTCGCTCGTTTTGTCGAACACCCGGTAGGCGACGCACTCCGAGTTCACGACTTCACGGGTGGTATCGATGGTATCGATCCGTAACACGAGCTGAAAGTACCTGGGGAGCACACCGCCCTGCGTCGTGATCGTTTCGAGCACGCCGCGGACTTTGTCCTCCTGAGTAAGAAAATAGCCTGCACCTTCGATGCCGCGGCAGTGAATGGCTGCGATCATCGTCACGGCGCTCCCGGGGGTTGGGCTTGGCCTGCGCGTGATCAGAGCGTATACCGTCATCCGTTCCATGTTTCCGTCGATGAAGCGGCTGTCCCGGTAGACGGCCTTCTCGGATCGGCCAAATCTCCGCAACTCAATCTGGCGGGAGTTGAGAACGAACGGCGTACCGCCTTCGAGGGCTTTGAGGATGCTGTTCGTTTTGGAATTCCCCAGCAGAATCAGGCTGGTCTGCTTGAGCTCCAGCCAGGAGCAGGTTCTCGGGGTCTTGATTTCCAGCGCCGCGCCCAGGCCCTGGAACAGGCGCATGATGGAAAGCATGCAATGGACCTCGCCCGTCCACAGGCAGCCAACCGAAAGCCGGAGTGGCCCGAAGTTGACCTCTGCCGCACGGCTCTTCAGAAAGCGTTCAGCCGTATGGAGGTCGTTCACGTCCGGATCCCGGTAATACTGGCCTCTGGAATCGCGAAAGAAGAGAGGCTCCGTATAGACCAGCGCGTTTCCGGCTTCGCTGGCCAGATGCGGCTGCCAGAAAAGTTCCAGCGCCCGGTATAGATACGGCTCGGCATCTCCATAGTTCCGGTCCGTGGCCGCGTCCAGAAAAACCGCGCGGTAGATTCCCTTGGGAATCGCCAGATGAAAGGGTTCTTGCCGGCCCTCGGAGAGGAAGTACATCCTGAGGTGTTCGCGGATGCTGGATATCATGACCCGGACCACGGGGTCGTACTTCGGGTCGAAGGAATGGGGCCGTTGCATCGCGTTAACCGCGATATCGTACTCTTTGGGGGGAGCCGCCGAATCGCAGGAACGCTCCACCAGATAACGCAGGACCGCACTCTGAGTCTGTGCGCGCTGGAAGTACCGGCTGGAGAGAACCCGCTCCAGCAACTGCCGCCGTGCCCCGACCGGTTGCGGCTTTCCTTCGGCTTTCGTCAAGATCATATGACCGTGCCCGCCGCTGTGCGCATGCGGCCTTCAGAACGTACCATAACATATCCGTCTATCCTATTGTTAACAATATTGATTTACTGTAAAAGACTGTCCCTGCGCGCGGTGTTTCGCCGGGGACGCAATGTTTCGCGGCCGCCTGAGGCCGGGCGGCCGCGTTTGGGTTCGCTTGGTTGCAGGTCCGGATTCCAGCCTCCCTGCTGATAGACGTGGCCCAACATGGCGGCGCCCAGCAGCGAGGACTGGTCCTGATACTCGTACTCGAAATCGCCCGTCCAGCGCCGCTTCGCTTCCATATAACCGCGGATCCTGGCGCCGCCGCCGGTGGTGACCGCGCGCCGCCCCAGTTTCACCATGCCGCCGACTTCGCGGAGGTGCTGGCCATGGTAGACGGCGTTGCCGCGTATGAGGCTCAGCAACAGCGCCTCGCGGTTGGTCTCGAGGGTGATGCCATCGAAGCTGGCCTTCAGTTGCTCGAGTGCGTACCGGCACCCGCTGAGGAACGGGACATATACCGGCAGATCGGCCTCCCCCCGGTCGCGATCCGGGTCACCAAAAAACGACGCCAGCACCGAGGGAATGTACTCTTCGTAGAAACGGTTCTCCGTCATATCCGCGCAAAAAACCGAGTGGAACCACTCCAGGGCTTTGCCGCCGGTGTTCAGCACGAAGAACGTCACCCAGCGGCAGGAGACGACGTGGCACCGAACATTGAAATTCGCCGAGCTGACCGGCTGGTCCACACACACGCTGGTGATTTCGCAGGTGCCGCAGACGTTGTTGATTCCGCCCGGTTCGGTCAAGCCGCCCGAGAGCGCCGCCAGCACGGCGTCGTTGCCGCCGCACAGCACGGTGCAACCGGCGGGCAGGCCCAATTCTTCGGCGACCCGCGGGAGGAGTTCGCCGGCCGGCTGGTGAGAGTGCAGCAAAGGCGGCAGCTTGGTTTCGGGAATGCCGGCCATATCGAGCACGCGGCGGTTCCAGGTGAGGTCATTGGCGGCGGCGTTGTAAAGGCCGGTGATGGAGACCGTGGAGGGGTCGATGGCCCAGTTCCCCGTCATCCGCTTCACCATGTAGGTGTTGGTATGGCCGAACTTGGCCGTGGCGGCCCAGACGTCCGGCTGGTTTTCGCGAATCCACAGGATCGAACAGAGCGACGAACCGCCCGAAACCGGCAGGTTGCAGGTCTCTTTCAGGAAGTGGTCTTCGCCCACCAACGCGCGAATGGCGCGGGCTTGCGAATGCGAGCGCCCATCGAAGAACAGGATGGCCGGGCCAAGGGCGGCGCCGTCCGCCGCCATGGGCGTGAGGCCCGGGGTGGTGACCGAAAGCGCGATTACACCTACCGATGGCAGGAAATCGCGAACCTCGGCGCAGCACTCGCGCAGGACCTGCCACCATTCTTCCGGCTCGATATCGGCGCTGCCGCCGGCGTACACATGAACGTCGTAAGAGCGGGAGGCTTCGGCCTTCTTCTCGAGCGCCGGGCTGAAAACGGCCAACTTAAAGGCCGTAGTGCCGACGTCCATGCTGAGGATGTCGCCCTTCACGGCAGAAGCCCCTCCTCGATGAGAACGATGCGCATCTCTTCCACCTGCGCGGCAGTCAGCGGCAAAAGCGGCCGGCGCGGGATGCCGCCTTTGAATCCACCCAGGTTCATGGCCACCTTCACGCCCGAGGGCCCATAGGGTCCCGAGATCGTTTTATTGATACGGGTGACGCGCGCCTGGAGCGGAACGCCGCGCGCCTCATCGCGCGCCTGGCCATAGCGGAACAACTCCATGACGATGCTCGGGAACGAATTGGCGAGCGAGACGGTGCCGCCGACGGAACCGCGCATCATGGCCGGAAACAGGAAATTGGCCGAGCCGGCGAGCACATGGAAGGAATCGCTCTCGAATTTGAGGAACTGCTCGATGCCGCTCGAGGCGCTGTCCTTCATGCCGGCGATTCCGGGGTGGCCGGCGAGCCGCCCGGCCAGCGCGGGAGATACCGTGACGCCGCAGAAGCCCGGCGCATTGTAAATGAGCAGGGGGATGGGCGAAGTGTCCGCCAGAGTGGAGAAGTAGCGGAACAGGACATCATCGGTCATCTGCTTGCGGAAATAACCGGGCGAGAGGACCAGTCCGAAATCCGCCCCCAGATCGGCAGCCTGCTGGAGAAACCGTTCGGTGTCCCGTTGGGCGTCGTAAGTGGCGGCGGCCATGACAACCTGGCCCGCGCCCTTGTGCCGCACGATGGTCGAAAGCACGCGGATCTTTTCTTCTTCCGTGAGGCTGCGGTTCTCCCCGTTGGATCCGAGGGCGAGATAACCGAGCACGCCGCTTTGCGCGTAGCGGCCGAGGTTGAACATGAGGGCGTCATAGTCGACCGCCTCGTCATCGGCAAACGGTGTGGAGATGGGAACGAAGACGCCGGCCATCTTCTGAAGCAGTTCATGCATGGAAGTTCACACTTGATTCTATTGCGAATGCGGGGCCTGGTGGGGCAGGCGGTCGGTCACATCGAGCACTAATGTACTCCGACAGACCCCTGCCCCATCGCCTGATCCAAGTCGTCACGCACCGGCCTCGGCTCGTCTTCCAGCGGCATGTTCGCCATGTCGTGCACGCCGTCCAGGGCGCCTTGCGGGTCCGCATCGAGGGGGGCGAACAACGCGTCGAAGTCGTCCGGCGCCGGCCCGGTGGTGGCGATGAGTTCGAAGGTCTTGCGCAATGCGTGATCCGACGCGAGGCTGCGGACCAGGACCTCGGCGATCTGGCGTCGCGCAATGACGCCATCGCTGGGATCTCCGGCCTGGCGTGTATCGCCCTGCAGGAGGACAAGCTGGTGCTCGTCCGGACTGTTGTAGTCGAACCAGCCGGGTCGCACGATCGTGTACGGCAGTCCGCTGACGCGCACCAGCCTCTCGGAGCGCCGCTTCCAGTCGTGAGCCTCCGTGGCGCGGTTGTAGGCGCCGGTGCGGTTGGTGACTCCGATGGAGGTCATCAGCGCGATGCGCACTGTCCGCGAACCCAGCGCATCCAGGACGTTGCGCACGCCGCCGTAATCGACACTCTCAGCCCCCACCTTTCCGGCTCCGTCCGAGCCAAGGGTGAACACTGTAGCGTCGACACCGTCCACCGCACCGGGAAGTGTGTCGGGACGGGTGACATCGCCGACGACCACCTGCGCTTCGGGGGGAAGCCGGCGGGCCTTGCCGGGGGTGCGCACCAGGGCACGTACGGCATGGCCCTGACGGAGGGCTTCCTCGACGACGAGGCGCCCGATGCTACCGGTCGCACCAACCACCAGCACGGTCATGCGGGGAATGGTCATAACGTCTCCTTGCTTTTCGGCGTGGCGGTGACCTCATCGACGACCCGCAGCGCGTTGAGCGTGCGGGGATATCCGATGAATGGCAGCAACTGGGTCAAGACATCAATCAGCCGTGCGCGGCCATTGCCGACGTTGAGGTTCGCGGCGACATGGCCCTTGACCTGCGCCTCGCATCCGCCGAGGGAGACAAGCATGCTGAAGGTGAGCAACTCGCGTGTAGGCACGTCGATGCCCGTGCGGGTGTAGTGGTCGCCGAAGCAGTTCGCCGAGAGGTAGTGCTGGAAGTGAAGCTGGTCTCGGGGCGAGGAGGCGTAGAGTCTCTCGACGACATCGCCGCCGACGATCTGCTTCTCGACCGCAAGGCCCTTCTCCGCGCGGTTCTCGGGCGTGGTCGTGGACTGGCCCGGCAAGGGCAGATCGACGCCTCGCTCGGTGAGCACGTCGTTGGTGGCGTGGATGAAGTCGAAGACCTTGGCCATCCCCACGTACGGCACCGCCTGATACACGATCTCCTTGACCTCGATCGGAGTGACCCCGACGGTGAGCGCCGCGCCGAGCATGACGCGGTACTCGCGCAGGGCCTGGGAGGCAATCGTCGACGCAAGCTGGACCATCAGCCGGGTCCGGGCGTCCAGATTGCCGTGACGGAGCACCTCGTCGAAGGCGAAGTTGTCGAAGGTTTCGATGAGTTCGGGGTCGGTCACCGCCAAGGTGGAGACGTGTCCGGGAAACAGCTCGTCGTGGTTTTTACATGCTCGCTCATTGGGAGCCATCACCATTCTCCTTGTCGCCTGCTTGCTGTCCGGCTGAACCGCATATCCCCCCCAGTCCTCCCGTGAGCGCCTTCTCACGATCCCTCCGTCTTAGTCGGGCCGTAGCGCGGAGCGGGCTTGCTGTGTGAAAGGTTCGGGTCGAGCGCAAGGCGGGCCGCGACGAAAGTCTCCCAATCCTTCATGTCGGGAAGCGAGGGAATCGTCACCAACTCTCCCTGATCAAACCCGGCGAGCGCCGCATCCACCAGATCCGTTGCTTCCATGATCATTCCGGGAGGAAACCGGCTGTCGATCGACACTCCGAACCGGTTGAAAAACTCCGTTCGGGTGGCGCCCGGCAAAACAACCTGCAGCCTGACCCCCTTCGGTCCTGCTTCGGTATGGAGAGACTGGGTAAGGTTCAGGATGAAAGCCTTGGAGGCACTGTAGGTGGCGTTGGTTTTTTCTGGGTGTAGAGCGGCGATGGACGAGAGATTGATGATTCCGCCCCGGCCGCGCGCGGCGAACACCTGGGCCGCGGCAACCGCGAGACGGTGCGCCGCCACCACGTTCAGCTCAATGACGCCCTCCAGCCAGTCGATGTCTTCGCTGAGTACCGGCCTGGGGGTACCCATGCCGGCATTGTTCACCAACAGTGTGACGGAGCCGTCGGAACGCAGACGCTGCTCGACCCGGCGAACGTCGCCGCGTGAGGTCAGGTCGGCGGTCAGCACATCCACCTTGACGCCGGTTTCCGCCGTTAGCCGACTTGCCAGGGCATTCAGACGTTGCTCGTTGCGAGCGACCACGACCAAATCATAGCCGCGTTTCGCCAAGCGGTCGGCATAAGCGGCACCCATACCCGAGGAGGCGCCGGTAATCAGAGCAGTGCCCAATTTTGTCATCCAAAAACCTCGTTAATTGCGGCGCGCGCGAAAATCGTGCCGAGCTTGCCGCACCTCAACCCCGAATCCAGAATGCCAAGGCGCATGTTGCTTCTCCTCAGTTGAACCGCGTAATGACCTCGAAGCCGACTGTCTCGAAACGCGTCATGCGCTGCAGCGTGCCGGTCACGTCCCCGAGGGCAATCTCGCGCGTGACGAGCCGCGCCGGGCGGAGCTTCTGGCGCGCGACAAGCGCGAGCAGCTCGGCGTACTTGGGGTGCGGGTTGCCGAGCGAGCCCACGATCTCCCACTCCATCATCGTCAGCATGTCGACCGGGATCGCGACCTGGCCGCGTTCCTCCTGCGAGGTGATCCCCGCTTGCACGTGCCGCCCACGCTTGCGGAGCGACTGGATTGACTGGTGGAACGTGAAGGCGCGGCCGAGCGCGTCGAGCGACACGTGGGCGCCGCCGCCGGTTACCTCCTTGACGGCCTCTCCGACCTGCTCGGGTGTGAGGCCGAGGGCGTTGACTGTGGCCGCCGCGCCCTCGTCGCGGGCCTTGGCGAGCTTGCGGTCGTCGACGTCGACGGCCACCACCATCGTATTTGAAGCGGCGGCGATCTGGACAGCCGAGAGCCCCACGCCGCCACACCCGTGCACAGCGAGCCATTGGCCGGGCTGCACGCTTCCGCGGTCGGTGACCGCGCGGTACGCCGTCATGTAGCGGCAGCCGAGCGCCGCGGCCGAAAGAATGTCGACCCCTTCGGGCAGCGGGATGCAGTTCAGGTCCGCCGCGGTGACGGTGACGTACTGCGCCCACCCACCCCCGCGCTGGACCCCTGGGACAATCAAGTGGTCACACAGGTTCTGGAACCCGGCGCGGCACTCCGGGCATGTGCCGTCGGCTTCATGGAACGGGATTGTCACGCGGTCGCCCACCTTGATGGTGCGCACGTCGCGTCCAACCTCCTCGACCACACCGCCCACCTCGTGGCCGGGATTTGCGGGGAGCTTGAGGTTGAGCCCAATCCACGCCAAGTCCTGGTTCCAGAAGTGCCAGTCGCTGCGGCAGACCCCGCTCGCCTCTACCCGCACCACGGCGCCATCGGCTCGGGGCGCCGCTACCGGAACCTCGTCTACCTGGATCGGGCGGTGGAACGCCGTGATCTGCGCCGCACGCATCGTGCGCGGTAAGGTGTCGACGCCTTTTCGTTCGATGTCATTACTCGTCATCGTTCATTCCTCCTTGTAATCACGGCTTATTCGGCGCCTGGTATTGTTCGTCGCTGACCTGTTCCATCCAGTCGGCACTCTTGCCGTCCAGCACCTCCACAATGGCGATATGGGTCATCGCCGTGGTAGCCGCGGCGCCATGCCAGTGCTTCTCTCCAGGTGGAAACCAGACCACGTCACCCGGCCGGATTTCTTCGATTGGGCCGCCCCAGCGCTGCACCCGGCCGCACCCGGCTGTAACAATCAGGGTCTGGCCCAGCGGGTGTGTGTGCCATGCCGTCCGGGCGCCGGGCTCGAAGGTGACACTGGCGCCGAACACCCGCGCCGGAGGGGGCGGATTGAAGAGCGGATCAACGCGCACTGTGCCCGTAAAGTATTCTGCCGGCCCCTTGCCGGAAGGCTGTGAACCGCTTCTTTTAATTTCCATTTCTGAATTCCTCCTTTTCCGAGGCGCCGCAAATGCGCCGGCTATGAAGTTGCCGGCCAGTGCGCCGCCCACGAACCATCGTCTCTTCATGGATCGCTCGCGCTCCCTGCTTCGTTCACTTGGCGGGAGCAGTTGCCGCTCAGCGTCCGGTCATTTGCTCCAGCTTCTCGGGGTACCTGGCTCCTTGCACCGTGATCTTGGAGGCGGCATCATCGATGTCACCGAGATCATCGCGCGTGAGTTCGACGGAGACTGCCCCGATGTTTTCGTCCAGGCGGTGCAGCTTTGTGGTGCCTGGGATCGGAGCAATCCACGGCTTCTGGGCCAGCAGCCAGGCGAGTGCGATCTGGGCCGGTGTCGCCTTCTTGCGTTTCCCGATGCCGGCGAGCAGATTAATGAGCGCCTGATTCGCCTTGAGAGCCTCCGGCGTGAAGCGAGGCAGGGTGCTGCGGAAGTCGGAGCTGTCGAACTTCGCATTTTCGTCGATCTTGCCCGTGAGGAAGCCCTTGCCCAGGGGGCTGTACGGGACAAAGCCGATTCCGAGTTCCTCCAGGGTCGGTATCACTTCCTTCTCCGGAGTCCTCGTCCACAGCGAGTATTCGCTCTGGAGAGCAGTGACTGGCTGGACTGCGTGTGCGCGGCGGATGGTTTGCGCTCCCGCTTCGGAAAGGCCGAAGTGCTTGACCTTGCCTTCCCGAATCAGGTCCTTCACCGCTCCAGCTACGTCTTCGATTGGCACGTTCGGATCAACCCGATGCTGATAGAGCAGATCGATGACATCGGCCTTGAGCCGCTTGAGCGAGCCCTCGACGGCTTGCTTGATGTGCTCCGGACGACTGTTCAGGCCCGGCAAACCCTTCATCCCGCGGGGATCGGAACCAGGACTGAGGTCGAACCCGAACTTGGTGGCGATCACCACCCGGCCACGGAAGGGAGCGAGCGCTTCGCCCACGAGCTCTTCGTTCAAGAACGGGCCGTAGACCTCGGCAGTGTCGAAGAATGTGATGCCACGTTCCACGGCTGCCCGGAGAAGAGTGGTCATCTCCTGCTTGTCTTTGGGCGGGCCGTAAGAAAAGCTCATTCCCATGCAACCGAGCCCAAGGGCTGAAACTTCCAGGTTGCTCTTTCCCAATTTGCGCTTCTGCATAATCTCTCCTTTGGAACCGTTTCTCTCATCTACATGTTAGGATCGAATGCCTTGGAGGCGGTATCCTGATCCTCCCGATTTATTGCCTATTGCTCTCGCTGCTTGTAATAATCGATGCATTCGAAAAGCCCGGGGGCTATCCTGGGGTAGAGGACAGTGGACAAGCCATTATGACCAATCGCGTAGGAAACCCTTCTCCGTTAGGAGATCGAGCACGAGAGCTGCGCTCCGAGCTGGCCCGTAAGATTGCCGCGTACATGGGCTCGGCAGAGAATCGGGCAACGGACATTCCCGGCGTGACCCTCCATCGGCGGACCGCGCCGACCGTTCCTTGTTCAGCAACCTACGTGCCCGGCGTGACCGTGATTGCCCAGGGGCGAAAGCGGGTAGACCTCGGACGAACCACTTTCATCTACGGTGAGTCGCGATACCTGCTGACGTCGGTCGATTTGCCGATCGTCAGCCAGATCCTCGAGGCCAGTGAAGAGGCGCCGTGTCTCGCGATGTCGATGAAACTCGAGATGCCCGTGATCCGGGAATTTCTCAGTCACGAAGAAATCCACGTGGCGGAGGCGCCCCCTGACACTCCTGCCATGGCGACCGGTGAAGCTACAGTGGAATTCCTCAGTGCATGCTGCCGGCTTATCGAACTGCTGGACACCCCGTGGGACATTCCATTTCTGAGTGGTCTGATTCAACGCGAGATCGTCTACCGAATTCTTCGGGGGCCGGAGGGGGCTCGCCTTCGAGCGATTGCGACGCTCGGAGATCGGAGCCACCGTACCGCAAAGGCGATCGCTTGGATCGGGGCGAACTACGCGAAGCCGCTACGCGTGGAAGATCTCGCACATATCGCGGGTATGGGCCTGTCCACGCTGCACCATCATTTCCGGGTGCTGACCGCCATGAGTCCTCTTCAGTATCAGAAACAGCTTCGGTTGCAGGCAGCGCGGGGACGCATGCTCATCGATGGTCTGGACGCCGCGAGTGCGGCCTTTGAGGTCGGATACGAAAGCGCCAGCCAATTCAATCGTGAATACAGCCGTCTCTTCGGCCAACCACCGATGCGGGATATTCGGACCCTTCGCTCGCCAGGCGCCCCGGCGCTGGAGTCGGTGAGTAGCCGCTAATACGCAGTCCCGCTCAGGATGTTGAACCTCGCCGGTCCGGCGGTTCTCACTCGCTTCCTGGGCCCGTTCACTCCATGACCTCACGAGTGGGCCGAGCGTTCGAACAAAGGCGCCACGCCGCTACTTCCCGCCGTCCCCGGCCACGCTGCGGAAGGTGAGGGTTTCGATGGACCATAGCGTGGGAACCGGGCGGGTGTTGGCGCCGCGGGACATGGAGCTGGCGCTCGAAAGCAGATCGGTGAGCGGGTCGGATGCGCCGCGGGTTCCCGCTTCGGTGCGCACGCCCTCAAAGTTGAAGACCTCCGGATTGTCGATGGCATTGTCGCTGGTAAGCAGGAAATAAGTATCCACTCCGAAGGGCGAACCGATTTCGATATCGGCGTCGGGCGAAACGCCCGAGAGCGGGATGAGCGGCTGGAAATCGGGTTTGTCGCCCACCTGGGCATAGGGGAGGCGGTTGCCTTCGTTGCCGCGGCCGGGCGGAGGAAAGACGCGCGTGCCAGTGCCGAAGTGGTCGATGACGAAGATGTAGACCCAGCGCGGCGCGAGCGAATCGCGAGCGGCCAGGGCGTTGGGGTCGGCGCGGAGGTAGAGCTTGTACTTGTCGCCCTCTTTGAAATCGCCGGAATTCTTGAATTCACCCAGCGTGCCGTCCGCCACCTGGCGGAATGCCAGATGGTAAGGAAAGGTCTCCTGGGAGGGCGGCGATTGCAAGGTGAGCCAGGCGCGGATGCGCGCCAGCAGCAGCGCCATCCTGGTGAGCTCGGCGCCGGCCGCACGGACGCCTTCGGAACCTTCCCGGAGCTTCACCCAATCGCTGCGAATGGGGAGCGGCAAATATCCCGTTGCGCGCTTGTTCTGGCCGGCGGCATCGCGCACGCTGGCCTCGGTGGTATCGGGGAGCAACCAGGCATACACGGGGCCGCCATCGGCGATCTTTCCCCAGAACCAATACTGCGCGCCGGCGGGGGCGGCGGCGATCTCAACGGCCGAATGATCGGGATCGCCCAACGGAACGGCCGGCAGCAGACTGGTGGTGGGAGGCAAGCGGACCAGCAGGCGCGCTTTGGGTGGGAGCAGGCGTTTGGCATCGGCGGCGGTGGGCTCGGCTCCCAGAATGGCGGGCTTGGTGGCGGGATTGGTTTCCAGAATCCAGGCCGACCCGTTCCAACTGACGACGTGAGTGGGCGCGCCGGCGGTGGGGTCGTCGAGCCAGTCGATGGCGGGGTCGCCGCGCAGTTTTCCGAACTCGGCGGCGGCGCGCTCCACGGCGGCCGCGGGGGCCGGTTTAGGAATCGAAACGCGCAGGCCGGCTTTGGCGGGGACCACCCAACGCTCCAGCGCCAGGACGTCGCCCGGCTTGACGCTACCCTGGCCGACCACGCGGGCGATGGAACCGCCGAGGCCCTCGGAGGAAGCGATCTCGACGATCACGGCAGGTTGACTGACGGTCTTGAGGCGGCACCTGGGGAAGAGACCGATGGCGGCACCGCCGCGCAAACGGATGTCGGCGCCTTTGACCGAATCGACCACCACAGTGAGACCGCCGCCGGCGCCCGGAGGCTGGCCCAGGATAGTTTTCGGGAATCGCGACGGGCCAGCCATGACGGGCTGTTGGACGTCGCCGTTCGCGCCGAGAGCAGCCATGGTGCGGGCGAAAATGCGGCCCATCGGTTCCGAGGCGTACCGCAGCGAGTGGGCCAATGCCCAGGTGAACGCGCCGTGCGGGCCGTCTTCGGTCTGGACCTCGCGGGCTTCCTGGTTGGGCTGGGCGGCGGCCAGTGTGAGCACGCCGAGCATTTCGGGATCGATGGGCTGGCGGGTAGCGGGATCGCGGTCGGGAGGATCGTTGGCGACGGGCTCATGGAGCGTCACGCCGGGAGTGCCGGCGCGCGTGCCGCTGTTGGTGCGCGCCTTGCCACCCGCGTTCCATGCGCCGCGGGCGAGCGAGCCGCTATGGCAGCTATCCGCAATCATGGTGACGATGACACCCTTGCGGGCGGCCTTGAAGAGAATGCGCGAGATTTCCTTATCGCGGATGTCGGGGACGTTGCGCCAGTTGTCGGCGGGCACCAGGGTCTGATCCTCCTGCTGCTGTTCGGTGCTGGCGCGGTTCTTGACGTGGTTGCCGTGGCCGGAGTAGTAGAAGAGGCGCAGGTCGCCGGGCTGGGCGTCGTCGACCAGGTTCTTTTGCAGGGCCTGGAGGATGGCGTCGGCGGTGGCGTCCTGATCGGTGAGGACCACGAAATCCTGGAAGCCCAGGCTTTCCAGGGCGGCCTTCATGAGGCGGACATCATTGACGGCGCCATCCAAGTCATCGAATCGCCAGTACTTGGCGTCGCCCTCGACGGCTGGGCGCTTGACCGTGGCCGGCTTCAAATCACGCAGCAGTTGGGCCTGGGTGGTGGCGTCGGGATTGTAATTATCGATGCCCACCAGGATGGCGCGGCGCGACTCGCCATCGAGAGCCGAACCGAGAGCCGCCAGGGTAAAGACAAGAAACGCGGCGCGCCCCACATCCGTATAGAGTGAAAGAGGCACCAATGGTATGATAGCCCATGCGTCGGGAGGACGTAAGTGATGCAGACGAATCGTAGGGGATTCCTTCTGGGATCTCCGTTGGCCGCTTTCGCACTGGCGCAGTTCGACGAAGAGGCCTTTTCGCAAACTTCCAATGCCGGCGCGCCGCCGGATGTGGTGGATTTCTGGGTCAGAGACATGGGGGTTCCAGCCCACATGGTGCTCGGCGGAGAAACCACCAGAGGGCGGCGCGAAGCGGCCGGACCACAAACCTCCAACCTGGCACGCGAGCCGCTATTCCTGCACTACGATCCGGATGAGGGATCGCTGATGCCCGCGGACCAGATACCGAGCCAGAAGATGCACCCGTTCACCGACGCCAAGATGGATTTTCAATTGGTGCGGATGCGGCTCAACCCGGCGGACCACCAGCAATTCGCGAACTACACCTCCGGCGGGATCTATCTGGACTTCCAGCAGGGGCAACCGCAATCGATTTTCGGCGAACTGGTCTCGCTGGCGACCACCAGTTTCAGCGCGATCTTTCCGGGGGCGAAGAGCGGGGGGAGCGGATCGAGCGGATCGAGCGGATCGAAGAGCAGCAGCAAGACCGGTTCCAGCAGTTCGAGCAGTGGAGCTTCGAAAAGCAAAGCGGCGGCTCCGGCAGTGGGCGCGGCGGCAACCGCCGGGGCCGCGGCGGCGCCGGCGGCCGCGATACCGTTGCAGGCGGCCAAACAGTCGCAGTCGCTCACGCTGCCGGGCGGGATGGGTAAGACCTCGTTCGCCTGTTTCGCCAAGGACCCGCGAAAAACCCTGTTTGGTTCTTTTGTGGATGTCATGTCGAAAGTGGTCAATTCGCCGCTGGTTTCCTACCTACCGCTGATGTCCTTTCCGATCGTGGGGAGCGCGGGATTGGCGGGCATCAAAGGCCTGGTGGGAAGCCTCCAGGCGCAGGGCGCGCAGCAGCAGTGGATCCTGCAGAGCCCGCCGATGGACGTGACGGCGACGGTGGATGGTTCCAAGGCTTCCCCGGAGGCGTTGCGACTGCGGAGCGGAAGCTACATCGTGATTCCGAAAGAACACGCCGCTGCCATCAAGGACCAGCTTGGCAAGCTGAAAATCCTGGACGGCTTTCTGGTGCCCAAAGAAGCGACGTCCTTGGACGTGTTCGATGCGGCTCCGCAAACCGCGCAGATGGTGAGCTACATTTCTCTGCAGGTGGCGGTTACCAACACGAAATCGGGAACCAAGACGTCTTAGCGGTAGGCTCCGACGTGGCGCAGAGTCTCACTCTGCCGGGGCCAGAGGGCAGCCACAGGGCCGGCGGGACGCAGCCACCCGATTGCGTCCAGGGGCGCAATCCCCAGCACGACGGGGCTGGCTTCGTCGCTCGAGCCGAAGACCGGATGCTGTTTCCATCCGTTAGCCTCGGCTTCCCTGGCCACCTGCGCCGCCACCCATGGATAGATCTTGTCGAGCGGCGCGTCCTTCTGCTGTTTGAGGCCTTCGAGCAGATAGTAAGTGAAGAGGCCGTGAGAATACTTCGCTAACTCGTAAGAACTTTCTTCCGTGCGGCTGGCCGCCAGGATCACCCGGCCGGTGCCTTCCTTGATGTGATCCAGCGTCTGCGAAGATACCGACTGCGGAATGGTCACGGTCTGCGCCAGGGCGCCCTGGCTGTGGCACGTGTCCAGGATCACGGCCACTTTCAACGCTTTGATCCGGGTGCGGACCACGGTGGTGATCTCGACCATGGGAATGGCGGTGGAATACAGGCCGTCGAGCGAATCGACGTCGGTGTCGTAGGCCACCACGTAGCTGGCGCCGGCGACGTCCTGCTCCCGCACCGTGCCGTGGGTGGCGATGTAGATCACCGCCAGATCGTCTTCGGTGGAGTTGCGCACCAGCCAGTTGAGGCCGGCGCGGATGTTCACCGCGGTAGCTTCGGAATCGGCAATCAGGCGCACGTGGTCGGCGCGGAACCGGCCGTAGGTGGGATCGCGCAGCAGCTCGGCGACCGCTTGGGCATCGTTGCGCGTGTATTTGAGATTGAGGCGCGGGTTATGGAATTGGCCGACGCCCGCGACCAGCGCCCATTTGCGCGAAACAGCGGGCTGGTGGATGTCGCGGGTAGTGCGCGAAGCGGAACCGGAAACCGGGTTGTCATGCGCCACGACAGCGACGCCGCGCGCCGGAGTGGACAGCGTGAAGGGGTCTTCGGCGCTCTTAAGAGCTGGGGCGTTGCGTTCCCGCGCCTTCCCCAGGGAGTATTGCGGATTCCCCTGACCGAGTTTGCGCTCAAACAGCGCCCGGTAATACCAGGCATCGCCATTTTCGTCGCAGGCCTCCTCCGCCTGCTTCAGCAGCATCAGGCCGTTCGACAGATCTTCTCTGGCGGGCGAGGCGGAGACCAGCTCCAGCGCCCGGACCACCAGATCCTTGGACACCGCGCAACTCTGCTGCGCGTGGCCAGCGGCCGCCAGCGCCAACATGGCCGCCCACAGTCTCACTTGTTATTTCCCTTCTTGGGCGGAGTCTTGGCGGCGGGAGCGCCCGCTGGAACGGACAGTTGCTTGTAGTGCTCCAGCGCGATTTCGATGCGGTTCACCGGCTCAATGAAGTACTTCTCCTGGGGATTGGCTTCGCCTGCCTTGCGGTATTCGATCACGGCCTGCTCGAAGTAACGTTTGGCGCTGGCCGGGCTGTCCGCTTTGTAACCCAGCGCTTCGTCTCCCACACCGATGTTATACAGGCGGTAGGCATCGTCGTCCAGGTGAGGGAGCGGCGGCATGGTTTCCAATTCCTCGACGAACTTGGTCCATTGGCCGGCGTCGGCGTTCCGGTTGTTTGGATCGAGCGCGCCGCGCGCCAGCATGACTTCGACGCGTTCGGTGGTATTCACCAGGCGGGCCGCCACCCGCTGCGCCGTGCGGTCGACCAGAATCTCGATGACATCCTCCATGGTGTGCGGTTCGTCTTCGCCCTCCTCATTATTCTTGTGTCTGACGCCCGGACGGGGGATCTTGCCGAGGACCTTCTTGGTTTCGGAAATCGCGCTGCTCACCTGGTCGAACTCGTGGTTGTACTTGACGTCGATCGGCTCGGCATCCACGAACCTGCCCGCGCGCGTCCTGGCCTGATAGGTCACCTGCAGGCGCCCGTTCACTTTTACGCCCGAGGGTTGCCGCTGTCCCTTGTTCTTCCCGGAAAGCAGCGTGTTGTACTTCGGCGTGGCCACCGCGTTGCAGATCAGCACCTTGAGGACAATCAGCGTATCGGGCCTGTCGGGATTGAGCTCCAGTTGGCTGTTGAAGCGGATGAGGCTGGTTTCGATCATGGACTGCAACTTGTCGGCAGCCAGCTTCGCGCATGGGTCTTGCGGCTTCTCCACCGAGACTTTGACGTTGAATGCGTTACCCGGCAGTTTGACGGCGGCGGGCAGCTTCCGTTCCAGAACGATGGTTTTCTTGAGCTTTCCGAAACCCTGGCCGGGCAGCAAAGCCGGATACCAGACGATCAAAGCGATGAGCAGCCACCTGCGCATTCCCGCCCCCTGGATACTAGGTAATCATATCATGATCGAACCCTTGGCTACAGCGCTTGAGGATGATGGTCTGCGGTGAGTTGCAGGCGCGGATCGGAATCGAACCGGCCAAGCCAACGTTTCTAATGCGCGGAAGGATAAGCGAACTCTGGGGACAGGACACCAGCCTTGATAGCTTGGATCCCTGCCTTCAGGTCGGCGAGCTTCTCCCGGAGCTGGAGTATCGCTACCCGGCGGGCCAATTGTTGATGCTCCTTCAGGTGGAGTCTGACTGCGTTCTCGTAAATGCCACTCGATATCCGATCGAGTGGGAGATCCCAACTGTGTCCGCCTCTCATGCCAAACCTCTCCGGAGCGAGTTGCGCTCCCGCCGGACCAAGCTTTGTCCACCGAAAGCTGGACGTTCCGAATTTTCGAATGCGGCCAAAATCATCGATGCCATATCGCTCTGTCCAATTGCAATTATCCGAGGTTGTCCCGTGAGTTCATAGTCCTAGACATCCTGGTGGCGTTCTAGTACTTCCCTGGCAAACGACAAAGCTGCCGGGACCGTGAACCGCATGTTGCCGATTTTTCTGCTAACTACAGGCGTTCGTCAAAGATGGCAAAAGAGGAGTTGGAGGCGCGGGTGGGAATCGAACCCACGAATAAAGGTTTTGCAGACCTTGGCCTTACCACTTGGCTACCGCGCCCTTCAGGCGGGCCACTACTAGCAAAATAGCGTGACCGGACCCATGAAGTCAAACTCGATCCTAAGTCTGCGCGACCGCCCCTTCCGCATCCGGCGCGGCGGAGCGGTCCTTTCCCAGCCATTCCTGGAATCGCTCCAGGTAGAGGTAGATCACCGGCGTGATGTACAGCGTCAGGAACTGGCTGACCACCAGGCCGCCCACCACCGCCAAGCCAAGGGGCTGGCGCGCGTCCGCGCCTTCGCCGTAACCAAGCGCGATCGGCAGCGTGCCGAACAGCGCCGCCATCGTGGTCATCATGATCGGCCGGAAGCGCAGCAGGCAGCCCCGCCAGATGGAATCGTAGGCGCTCGCGCCCTGCCGCTGCGCGCCGATGGCGAAGTCGATCATCATGATCGCGTTCTTCTTCACCACCCCGAAGAGCATGATGATTCCCACGAACCCGTACAGGTCGAGCTCCTTGTGAAAAAGCACCAGCGTGAGCAGCGCGCCGAATACCGCCGAGGGCAGGCCGGAGAGAATCGTGATGGGGTGAATGAAGCTTTCGTACAGCACCCCGAGCACGATATAGATCACCAGTATGGCCACAATCAGCAGGATCGAGAGGTTCTGGAAGGAGCTCTGAAATTCCTTGACGGTCCCCTGAAAACTGCTGTTGATGGTGGCCGGCATGCGCAGCTCGCGGACCGCGTCGTCCACCTGCTGCACCGCCTGGCCCAGCGAGAATCCCGGCCTGAGGTTGAAGTTGACCGTCACCGCCGGAAGCTGTCCGAAATGGTTGATCGAGAGCGGACCGGTCTGGCGCCGCATCCGCACCACCCCATCGAGCGGAACGAGCGGCCCGGCCGACGAGCGGATGTAGAGCTTGGAGAGCGCATCCGGCGTGCGCTGGTAGCGCGGCTCCACTTCCATGATGACCGAGTATTGATCCGCCGGAGCGTAGATCACCGACACCTCCCGCGTGCCGTAAGCGCTGTACAGCGCGTCCTGTACCTGCTGCGGGGTGACGCCCAGCGCTTGCGCGCGGTCGCGGTCGATATCCACCATCACCTGCGGGGCGGAGACTTGCATGTCGGTGTTGACGTCCACAAAGCCGGGAAGCTGCCCCATCTTGGCCGCCAGTCGCGGGGCCCAGGTGTAGATCTCGCTCAGGTTGGCGCTTTGCAGAG
Organism: Bryobacteraceae bacterium; assembly: GCA_049516835.1. Taxonomy (GTDB): domain Bacteria; phylum Acidobacteriota; class Terriglobia; order Bryobacterales; family Bryobacteraceae; genus Fen-178. The sequence goes on from JBEKSR010000043.1 coordinate 23,079, forward strand.
TCATCTGATAGCTGCCCGTTCCAAACTGGCCGCTGACCGTGATGGGCGGCGGGTTTTGCATGAACGTGAACAGCGCCGGAACGGCCGCTACCTTGGGGCGCAGCTCCTCGATGATCTGGTCCACCGAGAGCAGGCGCTCGGAACGGGGCTTCATACCCGCGAAGAAAAACGCCTCGTTGCCGCCAACCACGAAGGCCCCCACCTCCCGAACGTTCGGGTCCGCGCGCACCACCTCGGCGATGGCGTGGTGGTGCCTCGCCATGGATTCGAAGGAGATGTCCTGCGGTCCCATGGTGATGCCGAACATGAAGCCGCCGTCCTGGCTGGGAATGAAGCCGGTCGGCATGTGGAAGAAGAGGTATCCCGTCCCCACCAGCATCAGAATCGCCACCGCCAGCGTAACAGGGCTGAAGCGCAATGCGATCTTGAGCGTGAATTCGTACCAGCGCAACAGCAGGTTGAATCCGCCCCCCAGCGCGCGATAGAGAAGGCCGTGCCGGGTCTCGTGCTCCGATTTCAGGAAGCGGCTGCCGAGCATCGGCGTAAGGCTGAGCGATACGAACCCCGAGATCAGGATCGCCACCACGATGGTCACCGAAAACTCGTGCAGCAGGCGGCCCACAATCCCGCCGAGGAAAAGCACCGGAATGAACACCGCCACCAGCGAAAGGGTCATGGATACGATGGTGAAGCCGATCTCCCGCGCGGCATTGACCGCCGCGTGAATGCGCGTCTCGCCCAGCTCCATGTGACGCACGATGTTTTCGAGCATCACGATGGCGTCGTCCACCACGAACGGCACCGCGAGCGTCAGCGCCATCAGCGAGAGATAATTCAAACTGTAGCCCAGCAGGTACATCACCGCGAACGTGCCCACGATGGAGAAGGGCACCGCCGCGCCTGGAATCAGTGTGGCCGAGATGTTGCGCAGGAACAGGAAGATGACTATCACCACGACGCAGACGGTCAGCAGCAGCGTTAACTCCACATCGCGAATCGAGTTGCGGATGAATTGCGACGTATCGAAAGCCACCGACAGATGCAGCGAAGGCGGAAGCTCTCGCTGGAACGCCGGGAGCAGGCGGCGGATGTTGTCCACCACTTCCACCGTGTTGGTCCCCGGCTGCCGGTTGATCGCCAGGATCACGCCGCGAACGTTGTTCATCCAGGCGATCAGCTTGTCGTTCGCGACGCTGTCGATCACGTTGCCCAGTTGCGCCAGCCGCACCGGGGTGCCGTTGCGCCACGCCACGATGATGGGGCGGTAGTCGGCGGCTTTCGCCAGCGTGCCGCTCGATTCGATGGTGAAGGCCTGCTTCTCGCCGTTCAACTGGCCCGTGGGAAGGTTGGTGTTGCTGGCCGCGATGGCGCGCTGCACTTCGTCGATTCCGATGTTGTGCGCGGCCAGCTTGTCCGGGTCTACTTGCACCCGCACGGCGTACTTCTGTTCGCCGTAGACCTGCACGCGCGACACGCCGCCGACCATGGAGATGCGCTGCGCCAGCATGATGTCCGCGTACTCGGTCACGGTGTACAGCGGCAGCGACTCGGAATCGAGCGACAGGTAGAGCACGGCCTCCTCAGCCGGATTGATCTTCTGATAAGACGGCGGGCGCGGCATGCTGGGCGGCAGGTGGCCGCCGGCCGAGGAAATGTGCGCCTGTACGTCCTGCGCGGCCGCATCGATATTGCGGCCCAGCGTGAACTGCACGGTAATCTCGGTGCTTCCCTGCGAGTTGGTCGAGCTCATCTGCTGGATTCCCGCGATGGTCGAGAACTCGCGCTCCAGTGGCGTCGCCACGGTAGACGCCATCGTCTCCGGACTCGCCCCCGGCAGGTACGCACTCACCTGAATGGTGGGGTAATCGACGCTCGGCAGCGCCGCCACCGGAAGCGTTCGGAACGCCACCGTCCCGAACAGCACGATGGCGAAGCACACCAGCACCGTCATGATGGGGCGCTGGATGAAGAGTTGCGAGAGGTTCACAGCGGCCCCGATCCGATCTTGCCGGCATCCACCGCCCGCACCCTGGCGCCCGGATAGAGGCGCAATTGGCCGTCCGTCACCACCGTGTCGCCGGGTGCGATTCCTTTTTCGATCACCATCTTGTTGCCGAATGCCCGGCCTGCGGTCACCATCCGGATCTCCACCGTGTTGTCCGGCTTCACCGCGTACACGAACTGGCCCCGCTGGCCGGCCTGCACCGTCTCGGCGGGAACCACCGTCGCGTTCCGGATGGTATCCAGCGTCAGGACGGCGGTGACGAACTGGCCGGGCCAAAGCAGGCCATCGCGATTCTCGAAAGTGGCCTTCAGATGAATGGTGCCGGTGGATGCGTCCACGGCATTGTCGATCACCGAGAGAGATCCCGAGGCGGTGCGTCCCGGATCGTCCTGCGAAGCCACGCGCACTACCAACTTCCGATTGGCGCTGAGACGCCGGATGGCCGGAAGCTGCTCCTCGGGGACGCTGAAGTTCACAAAAACCGGCGCGATCTGGTGGATCACCACCAACGGCACGTCGTTCACCTTGACCAGGTTGCCCGCATGCACCAGCAGGTTCCCGGTGCGTCCCGAAATGGGCGCGCGGATCTCGCAATAACTCAGGTCGAGCTTGGCCCGGTCCACCGCCGCCAGGTCGCTCGAGAGCGCCGCGCGCGCGCTTTCGATGGTGGCCTGGGTGGCCCGCGCGGAGGCGCGCGAGACGTCGGCGTTGGTTCGCGACTGGTCGGCCTGCGAGCGCGAAGCCAGCCCGCCCTTTTGCAGCTCGGTTTGCAGAGCCGCGTCGCTCGCCGCGTACTGGGCCTGCGCGGAGTCGCGCGCCAGCGCGGCTTCGGCCTGGGCGACCTGCGCGCGGTCGCGCGCGACGTTGGCCTCCGCCTGGCGGAGCGCCTCCTCATACGGCCGCGGATCGATCGCGAACAGCAGATCGCCCTTGGCGACGTTCTGCCCTTCGGTGAAGCCGGTGCGAACCAGCTCACCGGCGATCTGCGATTTCACCTGCACGATGGCGGATGCCTCCACCGTCCCCACCACCCGCAGTTCGGTGGGGACGGACTCCTCGGTGGCCCTGGCTACCGAGACGGGCACCACTGGAGGCCCGCCCACGGGCCGCGTCTGCTCCCGCCTGCACGCGCCGAGCGCAAGCAGGCATGCGCTGAAAAGAATAATTAGGATGTGCCGCACTGATGACTCCCCAATCCTCGAAGTTTAGCAAAGATTCCGGGGGGCTCTTGGTCCGTTCAGCTCACAAACGGATTGACCACGCGCACCCCGCCCAGGACGGCGCCGGGTTGAAGGTCCTCGGTGTAGAGCACTGCCACACCCGCCGACCGCGCGGCGTGGACAATCAGGGCGTCCCAAAATGAGATTTGAGTAAGCCGATGGAGTTCGATCGCCGCGATCACATCGCCAGCCTCAAGACGCACGACTCGGCCGCGAGCCAGGATCTCGACCTTCCGTTGTGCCATCTCCGGAGCCACCCCGAGCTTGCGCGTAACAGCCGCAAAGTACTCTTGCAGGACCTGCAGCGACACTACAGCCGTCCCGCGGCGAAGATGCTCTGCAAAGAGTGCGATGGACCGGTCTTGTTTCTCCGGCGACGAGGTATCGTCGGCGTACACCAACACGTTCGTGTCGAAGAAGGCGAGCCCGTTCATTTCCGGTCGTGTAGTTCCTCGCGGTTGAACTTCCACCCGCGCGCGTCGCCATGGGCAGCGCGCGAGAGGCGCGCAAACTCCGCGGCATCGGCCTTCGGGTCGGTCTTCCCCGCGAGTTGCTCCAGGTACTCGCGCACAAGCTGGTTGACGCTCGTGCCCATAGCCTCGGCGCGGCGCCTCGCCTCCTGGATGACTCCGTCATCGACGGATAAAGTGAGGTTCATAAACACATAATACGTGTGCACGTAGCCTGTGTCAAGCCGGAATTCGCAGAGCACGCGCACGCCCCGCCCCAGAAGGGCGGGTGGGCGGGACCTCGGCCCGGTTCACCGATGTCCTGCCGTCACCAACCATCTTCTCGCATTCGCTCAGAAAACGTACTTGAGTGCGAATTGCGCGATGCGCGGGTCGCCCGTTCCCGTGATGGTCCCAAAGAGAGTGCTGCTGGCAATGGGCGCACTGGTGTTCGGGTTGTTGAGCAGGGTGTGGTTGAGGATGTTAAAGTACTCGGCTCTGAACTGCACGCTCCTCTCGCCAGCCAGGGGGAACGAGCGACCCAGAGCGGCGTGCCAGACTGACTGACCGGGACCGCGAAGAGAACCCTTGACTATATTGCCAAAGCCGGTTCCGGCGGCGCCAATGACGGGAACCGTGAAAGCGCCATTGTTCAGCCAGTTGACGCAGGCCTTGCTCCCAGGGCAATCGCCCGCATTGTTGGCGTCCTTGGAGTAAGCCGGCAGGGCAAAGTTCTCCACTGCGCGATCCTGGCCCAGACCGGTCAGAGAGTAATCCTGACCAGCGGTTGCGGTCAGACTATCTCCCGATCGGTGCTGGATCAGTCCGGAGAGGCTCCATCCATTCGCAACGTACTTGAGGGCCGAATTCCCGTTGCGCAATTTGGGCAGTGCCCACACGTAGGAAACCGATATCGCGATGGGGTGATCGATGTCCGACAAGCCGCGGTCAAGCGCCTTGATGTCTGAAACATACGCTGCCGCCGGTATCCCTGTCGCGCCCTGGGGATACAGGGGATACACCCACGAACAGCCCGCATTCAGATCCTCGGTATTATTGACTCTGGTCGCTTGCGGCATGTCGTCGAATGATTTGGACCAGGTGAAGTTCGCCAATAGCGACAGGCCATGGGACATCTTTTTGTCCAAGGTGGCCTGCAACGAGTTGAAATTGGCATTGCCTGCCATGTAGGTCTCGACGATCTGGGCGTAGTTTGCCTTGCAGCCCGTGCCGGATGTGCATGGTCCAACGATGGGAGCCGTATTATACACGCGCCGCTGGTTCGTGCTCAGTCCGGAGCCGGTGTTTACCGATGGGTTGAGTTCCAGGTTGACGAACTGATGGCGCGACCTGGAACCGGCATAAGCCACGCGCATCGCCCAACTGGAAGTGATCTGGCGTTCGAGGGTCATGTTGAAGGCATAGGTCACCGGCACGCTGAAGTTGCCGGACGGATCGTACTCATCCACGAGGAACCCATTCGGGAACGACTGGTTGGACGCGAACGGCAGCGTGAAGGGGAACGGATTGGGATAGGGTGTTCCCTTTACACCGCAGCCGCCCTGGCAATACGGGTTGCTGAATGGCCCTCCGGGGTTGGCGCCGGGAGCAGCCCCGATCATCCCCAGGTTGTTCAGCCCGACGGCGATGGTATTGGGCACATTGCCGGCCTGGTTGAGGTTGAAGAAGCCGGGAAGGCGGTCCTGATAGAAGATGCCTGCGCCGCCGCGCACCACCGTTTTGGCATTGCCAGCCACGTCGTAGGCAAAGCCGAAACGAGGCATGAGCTTCAGCCATTGGTTCTTTGCACCGTTGGCCGCAACGCCGGGGTCGCCGGGCGTGAGCAACAAGCCCGCGGGCAGGGTGTTGAACTTGGATGTAGTCGTGTTTGACGCGTAGGCGCCGGGAAAGAATTCCTGCAACTGTCCGTTGTTGTTGTGCCATGGGGCGAATTCTTCCCAGCGCACGCCGTAGTTCAATTGCAGCCGGCGAGTCACCTTCCAGCTATCCTGGGCATAGAGGCCGGGGAAGTGATTTCGATCGTTCACCAGCTCGAAGTTTCCCTGCGAAAATGAACTCAGGAAGCCCATCTGGAAATTCGCCATGGCATTGGGATACTGGTATGTGACGCCGCCGATTACGTTGCTTACCGCGCCGAAGCTGAAGCCGCCGTACGACTGATAGACGTTTTGCACGTTGAATTGGCTCATCTCAATGTGCCCGCCGAATGCGAAGTTGTGGTTGCCTTTTACCCAGTGCACGTCGTCGTTGACGGTGTAGTTGCCGCGAATCCAGCCTGCAAACGCGGAGGACCCGGCGCCGAAATAGCCGCTGACCGATGCGGCCAGATAGGGGCCCGTCCCTGGCTGCCAGAGGTTTTGCACTCCGAAAGCGGTGATGTCGGGGCTTCCCGGAGCTCCGCCACGGAGAGCGACTTCACGCTGCCAGTTGAGGACCAGGTTATTCAGCAGGTGAGGTGTGAAGATGTGGGTTTCGCCAATCAGCGCGCTGTGGTACCGGGTATTGAAGTACGACCTGTAGCTGGAGAGCGAAGCGGGGTCGTAAACGGCCGGCTGGGTGAACCAGTCCTGGAAGTAGTGGCTAAAGAGGTGATCGGAGGAGCCGAATTGGTGATCCACGCGGGCGATGTACTCGTAGTAGGTGTTAACCGTGGGCTGCGTGTAATTGATCGGGCCTCCGATCTTCCCGGGAGCCTCCGGGCCGGAGTACGTGGCAAAAGCCTTTTCGTAGGCCACGGAAGCCGGATCGAAGTCGCTGGAAGGTATCCGGTTGAGCGGGTATGCCACGTTGTTGTACGGATTGGTAATCCGTTGGGCCGCGTTCAGGCAGATACCGTTTCCATCGAAGCCGGCGGAGCACAGATTGCCAAAATCGGCATAGGGTTGGCCGGCTCGTCCTTCTTCAGCCAGGGTTGGAACCGTAGTTTGAGAGGCGTTGGAAGCCTGGTGATACATCGTGTACTGATAGCCGAAGAAGAACTGGGTGCTCTGTCCTTTGGAAATGTGCGGGATTTTGACCGGCCCGCCGATGGTGCCGCCAAACTGGTTGCGGTGGATGTTATCCGGCGTGGTAGCGAAAAAAGGCCGCGCGTTAAAGTAGCCATTGCGCAGGAACTCAAACAAGTCGCCATGAAAACTGCTGCCACCGGATTTGGTGATGATGTTGACCACCGCGCCGGCGCTTTGACCATACGCGGCGTCGTAGTTGCTGGTTTGAACGCTGAACTCCTGTACCGCGTCGGGGAACGGGAACGGCCCATTGACGTTGGTCATTTCATCCACGTTGTTGCCGCCGTTCAGGAGGTAGTTCGACTGGTTCGGCAGCGTTCCGTTGGCGCTGGTGACGACCGCGGCGGGAAATGTCTTCCCATTACCCTGGTTGACCCCGTTGCCCTCGTTGCTGGCGTCGACTACACCAGCAACGAGTGTGATCAGCGAGGCTGCATTTCTGCCGTTCAACGGAAGATCGACGACGCGAGCCGTGTCAATGACCTGAGACAAGGTGCCGGTCGTTGTGTCCACTTGCGGCACTTCGCCCGTAACGGTGACGGTTTCTGTCGCCGATCCAATTTGCAGTCTGACGTTGGCGGTCAGCTTCTGATCGGCTTGAAGCACGATGTCGGTCTGGGTATAGGACTGAAAACCCGTTGCGGAAACCGACAACGAATAGACGGAGGGCAGCAGAGTCGGGAATACGAAGTCCCCTTGGCTGCCGGATGTGACGACAGTCTCCCGGCCCGTCTGGGTTTGGATTGCTTTTACGGTGGCAGACGCCACCGAAGCGCCGGACGGATCGGTGACCGTTCCGGTGATCGTTCCGTAGCCTTGGGCGAAAAGGCCCGAGGCGGAAAAAGCCATGAACATCAGTGCGACCACCGCCGAAGCGACGTTGAGGCGGCGTCCAATGCGAGTTGAGAGCATGTTGATCTCCATACCTTCCGGCCGGGTTGCCTCCTTATGTTGGAGCTGGCCCTAAGCCGTTCGTGTAGTATCGGAACCGATTCGGTTCCACCGCGGTTTAGATTTGAACATGGTCAACCTGGCCGTCGCAATAACATTCTTGGTCACGGCGCCAATTTTGCATTGCGAAACGCCAGATGCAACGGGGATCCATGCCATAACTTGCTTGTCTTCAGCGGGGTGGCGGTGGAGTTCAGGGATCTCTTGGCCTGCTTTCCCTGCCCAGGCCGAGCAATGGCTGTTACGTAGTCCGAACCAGCCTGTTGGATCTGGATGTCTTCCCGACTCGGCCGACACCAACAAGAAGGACTGGAGGAGATTGGCTGGCAGTGTGGCCCAACGGAAACGGGGGAAAGTAGAATCAGTGGCGGAGAGAGAGGGATTCGGTATCTCGATGCGCTCTTGGAATCTACAAGTTGCAGATTCCCGGTTGCCGCCACCGCCATAAGTGCCAGGAATGCCGTGCGGCATTGCCCACCATTGCCCACGGCCGTCCGCAGTGCCGAGACGTGCCGAGAATCGCAGCCGAGAATCGCCGCATTGCCGCGAGCGAAAGCCATGGGGTACGCTATTGGCAGGGAGTTTCGATGAGCCGCGAGCCACTTCATGATCTGATCGACCGGATTCCAGAGGAGGAACTCCCTGCCGCCAAGCGGTTCCTGGAGTACCTGGTGGTCAGCCCGGCCTATCGGGCGGCATTGTCGGCTCCAACGGATGACGAGCCCGTAACGGAAGCGGACTCCGCGGCGATCACGCGGGCGCACGACGAAGTTCTCTCTGGAAAGATCAGTTCGCATCGCGAAATCCTGCGGGAATTCGGCTTGCGATGAGGTTCGTTTGGCCGGACTCCGCACGATCCGAGTTGCGGGCAATCGACCGGGAGACGGCCAGTCGAATCCTCCGTGGCCTTACTGAGTATTTTGAATCCGGCCAAGGTGACCTCAAAGCCCTTGGCGGGGAATGGCAGGGGTACTTCCGGCTTCGAATTGGGGACTACCGGATCATCATGGCAATAGCGCCCGAAGAGATCACGCTCATGCGAGTTCGCCACCGCTCTGAAGCCTATCGCTGAGTTCCCTGCCGGTCTCCGATGAAAAGCGCGACGTCAGCCGCGAATGCGACTCAAATAAACAAATCCACGCCGACATGGAAGAACTCAGCGACTTTCTTTGCCTGCTCCTTCGTCATGGGCCGTTTTCCGGCAAGGATCTCCGACACCCGGCTCTTGGAGCCGACTACGGGCCAAAGATCTTTGGGGGCTAGCCCGCGTTGTTCCAGCAGAAACGCAACCATCCTGTGCGGCTCGGACTTCGGTATGGGGTACGCCTTCTCCTCGAAATCGTGAATCAGGTCCGTAAGGAGTTCGAGGAGCGCGTCCTCCTCCACAGTCATGTTCCCTTCGCCCTTCTCCATCAGGGATTCGACAATCGCGAGAGCGCGCTCGTTCTCCCCCTCCGTCTTGATGACCTTCGGAACAGCTCGGGCCAGAAGTCGCCCATACCGCTTCAGGTCGAGGACTTCAATCGTGGTGCTCATAGTTTCCATTCCCCCTCGTCGTACCTCTCGTGCGTGAGAATGTGCTTTATGTAAACGATCTGGCGTAAGTAGTGAACGAACGCGATCAACCGATACTTGTTTCCGCCCACATTGAACACCGTCAGATCGCCCACGAAGTCGGCGGAACCGAAGTCTGCCTTCAGCGCGCCGGGGTTCCTCCACGCCGCAGCCTGGACAGCATTTGCCCAGTGCTTGAGCGGCTCGGCCGCTTTCGGGAAGCGCATCCCGAATTCCCGAATCCGCCGCTTGCTAACGATTCTCACACCCCAAGTTCCCATATATGGAACCAGCAGGTCAAGTGGGGTCGGTTGATTTCACACACCGACGACTTGCAGCGCCGGCACCGCTTGCGCACCGCGGGCGGCAACGCGGGAAAACTCCCGGCGCGCGGGCGTGCGTGGTGCTCCTCGACCCTTGGGACCGCGGACGCTACCAAAGGGGGAACCACGGAGAGGGATACTTTGGAACGCGGAGTTCCTGAAAGCCGGACAACCAGGAAGACACGATTTGACGGGTACGGATATTTACCGTACACTTAATGGGAGAGGCTGGGAAGAACCATGCGACAGACCGCACAGGCAGGCCGGAGGCAGCAACGCCGGGTAGCGCCGGCGAAAACGTACCGGTTTGATGCCCGTCTGAACGAGGAACAAAAGCTGCTAATTCAGCGCGCGGCGGATTTGGAGGGTCGTACCATGACAGATTTTGTCCTCCACAGCGCCGAAGCCGCCGCGGAGCGGACGATTGAGAACCGGGCCATGTTGGTGTTGACGGCGCGCGAGACGGAGGCTTTCGCGGACGCCATTCTAAGACCGCCCGCCCCGGGTCCAATCTTGCGGCGCGCCGCCCGGGAGTACCGCGAGAAGATTGCCATGCGGTGACGCATGCCACTTGAATCTGAATATCGGATAGAGGCGCTCAGCCCCTCTCACGACCGGACCGCCTTTCGTTCGGGCGTTCTGGAACTCGATGAATACCTTCACCACCGGGCCGGCCAGGACGCAAGGCAGAAAATCGCCGCGCCATTCGTCCTGGTTGATGCCCACGCGTCCATTCTCGGGTACTACACCCTTTCCGCCTATAGTATCCGGCTCGACGTTCTCCCGAACGTCATCGGCAAACGACTTCCGCGGTACCCGCTGATTCCGGCCACCCTCCTGGGCAGGCTGGCCGTTAGCGCTGCCTGCCGCGGCCAGCGGCTCGGGCGATTTCTCTTGATGGACGCCTTGCACCGGAGTTGGCGAAACACGACGGAAGTAGCGTCGGTTGGAGTTGTTGTGGAGGCATTGGATGACGCTGCCCGTTCCTTCTACCTGCACCACGAATTCGTACCGCTGCTTGACCACCCCCACAGGCTCTTCCTAGCCATGGCCACTATTGAAAGGTCGTTCCGGACAACGTGAAGACAAGGTCTTGTACCGGTAGGTGAGTTTTCAGTCCTGCAAAGGATGTCGACCTCCACTGTCTAAGTAGGTCGCGCGAGGGGGGAACCACGGAGAGGGATACTCTGGAACGAGGCTTTGTTTCCGTATAAGTCTTTTATTTTGTTATACATGGCGGAGAGAGAGGGATTCGAACCCTCGATAGAGTTTCCCCTATACACGCTTTCCAAGCGTGCGCCTTCAACCACTCGGCCATCTCTCCGGCGCGGAGGCTCTCACCAGAATAACATGCGCGCTCTCGCCGCCTGCCGCAAACCTAAGGCCACGCGCTTTCCGGGCTATTGCTTCGTCGCCAACCAGGACGGGCGCTCGGTGGCAGTCGTCGATCTCAGCAGCTTCCGCGTCCGCAAACAGATCCATCTCGACGCCGCCCCCACTGTGGTCCTGCGGCATCCACAGCGTTCCGCGGTCTTCGTGCTTGCGCCGCAGGGCGGCACGGTGTACGAAATCGAGGCCGCCTCGCTCGAAGTCGGCCGCACCGCGCGCGCCGGCAGCCAGGCGGTTGACATGCAGGTTTCCCCTCGCGGCGATGCCCTTTGGGTTCTGTACCGCGATCCCACGGCGCTGATCCAAGTGCCGTTCGATTCCCTGCGCCCTGCCCGCCGCATACGTCTTTCCGCGCCTCCCGATGGTTTCGATCTCAGCCGCGACAACCAGGCCGCCATCGCCAGCCGGCAGGACCGCCGCATCGCGATCGCGTCTCTCACCGGCGCCGCCATCGAGCGGACCATCGCGGCCGGCGCCGAACCGTCCATCGTCCGGTTCCAGTCGGACGGCAAACAGTTGATCGCGGGCAGCCGGCCCGAGCGCAGCGTCACCATCTTCGATGTCGCAACCGGGAAGACCGTGGTGCGTCTGCCGCTGCCGCTTGAACCACGCCACTTCTGTTTCACCCCCGATGGCGGCCAGCTTTTCATCAGCGGCGACGGCGTGGACGCCGTCGTGATCGTCTACCCGTACCAGACCGAAGTCGAGGAGACCATCCTTGCCGGCCACGCGCCGGGCGTCATGGCAGTCACCGACACGTCACCTTCTTACCTCCTGGTGGCGAATCCGGAGACCAGCGGCATTATGGTCTTCGATGTCGATACGCGCAAGCTGGTGGCGCTGGTCCAGGTGGGCCGGCAGCCGGGCTCGATCCTCGTCACCCCCGATAATCAGTACGTGCTGGTGCTCAATGAGAAATCCGGCGACCTGGCGGTGATCCGCATCTTCTCGCTGGCCGGGCGCTACCGCTACAAACCGGCCCCGCTGTTCACGCTGATCCCGGTGGGGGAGAAGCCCGTCAGCGCCGCCGTGGTGGCGCTGTAGCGCGGCCGCCAAATTCGGTGACAGACACCAGCGTCCGCGCGGCGCAAAAACCGCGCCTTGGGACGCGTGTGTCAGGCACCGAATTTTATTTCTTTTTACCCTGCGCGGCCACCGCTTCCATGGCGGCCTTCACTTTCTCGGGATCGCCCAGATAGTAGCGGTTCAAGGGCTGCAAATTGTCGTCGAGCTCGTATACCAGCGGCATGCCCGTGGGAATGTTCAACTCGACGATGTCCGGCTCCGGGATGTCGTCCAGGTACTTCACCAGGGCGCGCAAGCTGTTGCCGTGCGCGGCGATCAGCACCTTGTGCCCCTGCCGGATGGCGGGCGCGATGGTCTCGTGCCACAGCGGCAGGAACCGCGCCACCGTGTCCTTCAGGCACTCGGTGAGCGGCAGTTCCTCCTGGCTCAGGCTCCTATAGCGCGGGTCGTGGCCGGGGAAACGCTCGTCATCGGGCGTCAGCTCCGGCGGGCGGATGTCGTAACTGCGGCGCCAGATCTTCACCTGCGCCTCGCCGAACTTGGCCGCCGTCTCGGCCTTGTTCAACCCTTGCAGCGCGCCGTAGTGGCGCTCGTTCAAGCGCCACGAGCGGTGGACCGGAATCCACATCAGGTCCATCTCGTCCAGGACCACCCACAGCGTGCGGATGGCGCGCTTCAGCACCGAAGTGTAGGCCACATCGAAGGTGTAGCCTTCGGCCTTCAGCACCAACCCGCCGTCGTGGGCTTCCTGAAGGCCCTTCTCGGAGAGGTCCACGTCGGTCCAGCCGGTGAAGCGGTTTTCCTTGTTCCACGTGCTCTCGCCGTGGCGCACCAGTACCAGCTTGGTCATTGCCGGAAAGCCCTCCTGCCGTCCAGAATCTCTCTTCCAATTACCGTTACGATTGTGGTCAATCGATGGCTCCTTGAATCGGGGGCCGGGGGCCGGGCAAGGCTTCTCGCCCTGGCCCCCAGCCCCTGACCCCCGGCCTGCTACGCCACCACGGCGACGCCGCCTTCGGTGACGTGATAACCCTTGGCGCGGTCCGCTTCCGGATCGAAACCGATTACGCTCGATTCCGGAACCTTCACGCCCGTATTAATAATGGCGCGGCTGATCCGGCTATACCGCCCGATCTCCGCGTTCGGCATCAAAATCGAATACTCAATTTCACAGTAACTGTTTACGCGCACGCCGGGAGATAGCACGCTGTGCAGCACGCGGCCGCCGGACACGATGCAGCCCGAGCTCACAATCGAATCCACCGCCACGCCCATGCGGCGCCCTTCCTGCGCGAAAACGAACTTCGCCGGCGGCTGCTGCGTCGCCCTCGTCCGGATCGGCCAGTGCTGGTCGTACAGGTTGAATTGCGGCACCACGTCCACCAGGTCCATGTTGGCTTCGTAGTAGGCGTCCAGCGTCCCCACGTCCCGCCAGTAGGGCATCGGCTTATCGTTGATATCGCGGAAATCGTAGGCCACGATGCGCGCCTTCTCCAGGTTGCGCGGAATCACGTCCCTGGCGAAATCGTGGCTCGATCCCGGGTGCTGCGCGTCTTCGAGAAGCGCGCGCAGCAGCACATCGGTGTTGAACACGTAAATCCCCATCGACGCGCTGACCATGGAGGGGTCGAACCGCGAGCGCACGGGGTTGTTGTGTTGGGGCTTTTCCTCGAACCCCGTGATGCGGTAGTCCGGCGCGATCTCCGCCACCCCGAAACGCCCGGCCTCTTCCGGCGGCGCCTGGATGGTGGCAATGGTGATCTCCGCCCGGTGCCTTTGGTGCCAGTCCAGCATCTCGTGGTAATTCATCTTGTAGATGTGGTCTCCGGCCAGGATCAGAGTGAGGTCGGGCGCTTCGGCTTCGATGCTCTGGAAATTCTGGAAGACCGCGTCCGCCGTCCCCTGGTACCAGTCTTCGGATACGCGTTTCATGGGCGGGAGCACCTCGATGTACTCGCCCAGCTCCGCCGATAGAATGTTCCAGCCGTCGCGGATGTGGCGAACCAGTTCCAGCGATTTGTACTGTGTTAGGATTAAAACTCGACGGACGTTGGAATTAATACAGTTGGATAGCGTGAAATCGATGATGCGATAAGCGCCTCCGAAAGGCACCCCCGGCTTGGCGGTGTCCCTGGTCAGCGGATACAGGCGCTGGCCGGCCCCACCCGCCAGGAGAATCGCTAGAACATTTTCCATTTCACCGTAAGTTCCTGGAAAGAAAGGGTATCCAGATATCTCGACCGGTTGGTCCGGACGGCATCCTAAAATTTAGGCTTGACTTTATCTGTCAACCACCTATGATATCAGTACCTTCTGTGCGAAGCGTAGGAGTTTTTGGGGGCCGGCCCCACTCCCCAGCCGCGCACGGGAATCTTGGTCCAGTGGGGAGGTGTATTTCGTTTGGCTGAAGTAAAGCTTCAGGAGGGCGAGACGTTGGAAAACGCCCTTCGCCGCTTCAAGAGAAAGGTCCAGCAGGAGGACATCATCAAGGAGGTCAAGCGACACTCCTATTACTTGAAGCCTGGTGAGAAGCTCCGGGCCAAGCAGGCGCTGGCCCGCAAACGGAACCGGAAGAAATCACGCCGGGAGATTGAGTAACGCGGTGGCGGGGTCGAAGCCCCGCCGCCTTATCCGACCACAGTTCAGGTTGATCGCGGGGCAGGGTGGCCTATGCCGGAGTTTCAGGATCGCGTCCTCAAGTGTGTAGACTGCGAAGCAGATTTCGTTTTCACAGCGGGAGAACAGCAGTTCTTCCATGACAAGAATTTCAAGAACGAGCCCAAGCGCTGCAAGGCTTGCAAGACCAAACGCCAGGGCTCCCCAGGCTCGGGTTTTGCCAAAGCGGAAACCATGACTACCTGCTCCCAATGCGGGCGGGAAACCACGGTGCCGTTCAAGCCGACTCAAGGCCGGCCGGTGTATTGCCGCGAGTGCTTCCTGAGCCGTAAGGCCGCCCCCGCGGCCACCGGGGGCTAAGTAGCGCGGGGCCCGGCGCTACTTGTGCAGCGCTTTGTGTTTCCTGGCCCAGCCTTCCTTCACCACCTGCCGCGCGCGCCCCAGCGCCAGCGCGTCGGGCGGCACCGGCTCCGTCACTACCGAGCCCGCGCCCACGTACGCGCCCGCGCCGATCTCGATCGGCGCGACCAAAGTCGAGTTGCTCCCTACAAACGCGCCGGCTCCGATTTTCGTGGCGTGCTTGCGCAGGCCGTCGTAGTTGCAGGTGATGGTGCCGGCGCCCACGTTCACGTCCGCCCCGATCTGCGCATCGCCCAGATACGCCAGGTGATTGGCCTTGGCGCGCGCGCCCATGCGCGTCTTCTTCAGCTCCACGAAGTTGCCGATGTGCGCGCCTTCCCCCACCAGGTTTTCCATGCGCAGCCGCGCGAACGGCCCGGCGTGCACGCCGCGCTCCAGCCGCGATGTGGCCACGATGGTGAACGGGCCGATTTCGACGCCATCCGCGAGATTCGAATCCCGCACGATTGAGCACGCGCCGATCCGGCAGTCCGCGCCGATTACGGTCCGGCCCAGAACCTGCGCGAACGGCTCGATCACCGTATCCATTCCAATGCGCACGTCCGCGTCGATTACCACGGTCTCGGGCTGCTCGATGGTGACGCCGCCCAGCATGAGTTCCCGCCGCTTGCGCTGGCGCAGGATGGCGTCCACTCTCGCCAGCTCCACGCGATCGTTGATTCCCAGCGCTTCACCCGGATCGTCGATCTGCACCGCTTCCACGTAATGGCCCGCCCGGTTGAGGATTTCCACCATGTCGGTGAGGTAATACTCGCCGGCCGGGTTGTCCGGCCGGATCTCGTCCAGGTGCTTCCAGAACAGGTCCGCGCGGTAACAGTAGATCCCCATGTTGGCTTCGCGGATGGCCCGCTCGTCCGGAGTTGCGGCCTTCTGCTCGACGATTCTCGTCACCGCCGGGCCCAGCGGGCACGCCGCCCCGCGAATCACGCGGCCGTAGCCGGTCGCGTCGTCCATCAGGGCGCTCAGCAGGACGCCTGCCGCCTGGCCCGCGGCCGCCCGTTCCACCAGCCGCTCCAGCGTTTCCGCGCGCAGCAAGGGGCCATCGCCGTAGACGATCGCCAGGTAGCCCTCGAGCCCGGCGAGCGCTTCCCGCCCGACCATCAAGGCATGGCCGGTGCCCTTCTGCTCCGGCTGCTCGATGAATCCGATCCCGGACCCACCGGGCACCCCGGCCACCGCCTTTCGCACTTCTTCGGCCTGGTATCCCACCACCACGAATATGCGCTCCGCCGGCACCAGCTTCAGGGCGGTCTCCACCACGTGCTCGATCAACGCTTTGCCGCCCGCGCGGTGCAGCACCTTGGCCTTGCGCGATTTCATGCGCGTGCCGAGCCCGGCGGCGAGAATCACAACTGTCACGGGAATCCGCATTACCTCTATTATGGCTGGCTGTTCTTCCGCCGTCGGCCCTCTTGCGCCAGTTTCACCACCACCGCGGCTGTGGCGCCGGGGTCGTGCCGCACCTTGCCGGTATGGTGCGCCAGCTTCCCGGCCATCACCTTCAGCCCCATCTGGTATATGGCGTCGATGTCGTTTTCCACTGGCAGCGCCGCTTCTCTGGCGTAGCGCTTCTTCACCGCCGAGGGAATCGGCCGGATGTTGACCACGGCGTAATCCAGAAATTTCCGGCCCGCGTGCTGGTGGATCGCGCGAACGTGGTCGGAAGCCCGAAAATTCGTGGTTTCGCCCGGCTGCCACATCAGGTTCACGAAGTACGCCTTGATGGCCGCCGATCCGCGGATGGCCGAGGGAATCCCTTCCACCAGCAGGTTCGGAATCACGCTGGTGAACAGCGACCCCGGCCCCAGGGTGATCGCGTCCGCCTCGGCGATGGCGCTCAAAGCCGCCTCCAGCGGCCGCACCTTGCGCGGAATCAGACGAATGCGCTGGATTCTGAGCCGGCTGCGGCTGATGCGGGTTTCTCCCACCACGCGCGCGCCGTTCGCCAGCGTGGCTTCAAGCGCCACGTTCGAAGTGGTCGCGGGATAGATGTGGCCCGCGATTTTGAGCACTTCCGAAGAAGCTTTCACCGCGTCCGGAAAGTCGCCCATGATCTGCGTCAGGGCCGTCAGGAACAGGTTGCCGAAGCTGTGTCCCTTGAGGCCGTGGCCGGACTGGAACCGGTACTGGAACAGCCGCGAGAGCAGGCTGGAATCCTCGCTCAACGCCACCATGCAGTTGCGAATGTCGCCCGGCGGCAGCACGTCGAATTCGCGGCGCAAGCGGCCGGAGCTGCCGCCATCGTCGGTCACCGTAACGATGGCCGTGATATCCACGGCCGGCGCCGCCGGATCGGCGGGCCTGGCGCAGTGCTTCAGCCCTTCCAGAACCGCCGACAACCCCGTGCCTCCGCCGATGGCGACCACGCGGAGTGGTGAGGTGTCTTCCATGGGATGGAAGCCCGTCTTCTTTACCAGCCCTTCCTCTCCGGATGGAGCAGCACGTCGAACGGCGGCTGATTGGCCAGCGGCGCGAAGTCGGCGTCCTGCCGGGCCATGATGCGGTTGCGCGGATCCAACTCGATGGCGCGCTTCATGCTCTCATGCGCGCTGGCGAGGTCGCCCCCCAGCGCCTGCGCCAGGGCCAGCGCGTAGTAGATGTGGTCGGCCCCCGGCGCAAGCTGGAGGGCCTGTTCCAGGCGCGCGCGCGCTTCCGCCACATTACGCGCGTTGAGCTGCGCCACGCCGTAGGTGTAGTAATCCTCCGCCGAACGCAGGTTCGGGGCGGCGTGTTCCAGACGCCGGTCGCACATCGCCGCATGCAACTGCGCGCGATTCGCCACGTCGCGTTCGGGGCCTTCCGCCGCCTGCAAGAAAAGTTCCCGGGCGTGCTTTAGATCGCGCGCGTGAAACAGTTTCATGGCGGCCTCGAAGCTGCCGAGCTGCTTTTGGGAATTCATCGGCCGCGCCGCCGCCGCGGCTGCGCGCGAGGCCGCCGTGGTACCCTCGGGTTCCGAGGCCCCCCGCGTCTTGGAGGCCGGCGGTTTCGTCATTCGCCTGGCGGGTTTGGAAGCGGAACTCTTTTTCGTCTCGGGCATGATCGCCAGCCCAGTTCTGGCACGTCGAACGATTTAGCGTTTATACCAGACCGCGCGGTGCGTGCGCAACCGCTACCCCAAGCCCGCTTCCCGCAGAAACCGCGCGGATTCCTCCGGCGGCGTCGGATTGATATAAAACCCCGTCCCCCATTCGAACCCCGCCACCTTGGTCAGCTTGGGCATGATCTCCAGGTGCCAGTGGTAGTGCGCCAGCGGCGCGTCCTGCACGGGCGCGCTGTGCACGATGAAATTGTACGCCGGCCGCTCCAGCACCTTCTCGATTTTGCGCATGGTCGAGCGCAATACCGCGGCCAGGTCCTGAAACGTGGGAGCGTCCGAGTCTTCGAAGTGCGATTGGTGCCGCTTCGGCAGAATCCAAGTCTCGAAGGGAAATCGCGGCGCGTAGGGCTCCAGCACCGTAAACCGGTCCGTTTCCGTCACCAGGCGCACCCCCGCGGTGCTCTCCTCCCGGATGATGTCGCAGAAGATGCAGCGCTCCTTCAAGTCGTAGAATTGCTTGGCGGCGTCCACCTCTTCCTTGACTCGCTTGGGAATGACCGGCAGCGCGATGAGTTGGGAGTGCGGATGCTCCAGCGACGCCCCCGCCGCCTCGCCATGGTTCTTGAACAGCAGGATGTAGCGGAACCGCCGGTCTTTCTTCAGATCGTTGACCCGGTCGCGGAAGGCCCACAGCACCTCTTCGATTTGCCGCTCCGGCATTTCGGCCAGCGTCAGGGCGTGTTCGGGAGTCTCGATGATCACCTCGTGCGCGCCGATGCCGTTCATCTTGTCGTACATGCCTTCGCCCTGGCGGTTGAGTTCGCCTTCGATCCCCAGCACCGGGAACTTGTTGGCCACCACGCGCACGCGCCAGCCCGGCTCGTCGCGCCCGCCGCTGTTGCGGTAGGCCAGGATCTCCGGCGGCGTTTTGTGCTCGTGGCCGTAGTCGAATGGGCAGACGCCCGAGGCGGCAGGCAAAACCGGCTGCCGAATGAAGTCGATGGGGCGTTTGGCGCGTTCGGTGGCGATGATGACCCATCGCCCCGTGATTGGGTCCTTACGCAATTCGGGCAATTCGAGAGATCCCTCCGCAGTGACCAGCAGGATTAAGCAAGAGATGATTATAGCGTGACCGAAAAGGGCCAGCTAAAGCATGCCCCACCTACCGCGTGCGGAACGCGTCCCGGATCCACTCGATCCGCACCGGTCTCTCGTCGAGCACCACGCTGACGATGTCGAAGCGCACGCGCTCCCATTCCACGCCAGCGCGCCGCGCATAATCGCGGGCCGCGCGCCGCACGTGCTGTTGTTTCTCGGCATCCACCGCCCGCTCCGGTTCGCCGAACTCGGCGCTGGCGCGCGTCTTCACCTCGACGAACACCAGGGTGCCGCCGTGCCACACCACCAGGTCGATCTCTCCCCCGCCCGACCGCGGCTGGTAATTCCGCGCCACAACGGTGCAGCCGCGGCGGCGCAGGTGCCGGTGCGCCAGGTCTTCGCCCACTCGCCCATGGTTGTCTTTGAGCCAGTGGCGCCGGACCGCGTCCGCCATGCGATAGATCAGCCCGATCACTTCAGAACTTCGAACTCGAACTCCATGGCCTTCCCGCGCACCACGTAGCAAAGATAGTACTCCCAAAAGCGCCGGTAGCGCGAAAAGCGGTTGACCAGCAGTTCGAACCCGAGCCACCTCCAGAAAGCCAGTAGCTTTACCCGCACGGAAATCTCACGGAATTTCACGTTCGAGTAGTAGCCGAACCCGCCGTGGTCCTCGCCGAAGTAGCGAAAACTGAAGCTGTTCAGGTGGCTCTTATGGGTGGGGTCGCAGAACGAGCTGAAATCGGTGTAGTGGGGGGTCTCGATGCGCACCGTGCCGCCCGCCCGCACCAGGCGGTGAAACTCCTCCATGGTGCGCATCACGTCGTTGACGTGCTCGATCACATGGATGGCGGTCAGCCGGTCGAACGAGCTGTCGGCGAACGGGTAAGGAAAACGGTCCAGGTCCGCCAGAACGTCGGCGCGGCTGGCGGGATTCCGGTCGATTCCGATGGCGCCGGGCTGCTTGTGAACGCCGCAGCCCACGTCGAGGGTTCTTATCTGAGGCACTCTTCCAGCGTCTCCATGGCGAAATCGCACTGGTCGCGCGTGATCACCAGCGGCGGGCACAGCCGGATCGCGTTATCGCCCGCGCCCAGCACCAGCAGGCCGCGCTCGAACGCCTGGCGCAACACCCGGCCGCGAAGCTCCGGCGCCTTTTCCTTGGTCCGCTGGTCGCGCACCAGATCGATCCCGATCATCAGTCCCAGCCCGCGCACTTCCCCCACGTGGGGAAACCGCGCCGGCCACTCGCGCATCCGGTCCATGAGATGCGCCCCCATGCGCGCGGCGTTCTTCATGAGCCCTTCTTCCAGCAGCGCAATCGTCGCCAGCGCCGCCGCGCAGCATACCGGGTTGCCTCCGAACGTCGAGGCATGGGCGCCCGGCGGCCACGTCATCAGGTCCGCGCGCGCCACCGTGGCCCCCAGCGGCATCCCGCCGGCGATTCCCTTGGCCACGGCCAAAATGTCCGGCACCGCGTCGAAATGCTCCGCCGCCCACATCTTGCCGGTGCGGCCCATCCCCGACTGCACTTCGTCGAAAATCAGAAGAATACCATTTTGTTGGGCCACGCGCGCCAGCTCGTCGAAAAACTTCTTCGGAGGAACCACGTACCCGCCCTCGCCCAGCACCGGCTCCACCACGATGGCGGCGGTTTCCTCCGGCGGCGCAATGGTCTTCAGGAGCGTGTCTTCGATGTGCTTCACGCATTCCACCGCGCACCCCTCCGGTTGCCGGCCGAACGGGCACCGGTAGCAGTACGGGTACGGCGCGTGCACCACGCCCGGGATCAGCGGACCGAAATGGCCGCGCTGCACGGCCTTGCGCGCCGTCAGCGAGAGCGCCCCCAGAGTGCGCCCGTGAAAGCAGCCGAAGAAGGCGATGATCTTGTCGCGCCCGGTGGCGTAGCGCGCCAGCTTGATCGAACCCTCGATGGCCTCGGCCCCCGAGTTCCCGAACGCAACGCGTCGGGGAACCTCGCCGGGCGCGATCTCCGCCAGTTTCTCCGCCAGCGCCGCCATCCCTTCGTAGTAGAAATCCGTGCCCGACATGTGGATCAGCCGCGCCGCCTGCTTCTGGATGGCCTCCACCACCCGTGGATGGCAATGCCCCGTCGCCACCACGGCAATGCCGGCGCTGAAATCGAGAAAGCGGTTGCCGTCCACGTCCTCGATGATGGCGCCCTCGCCCCGCTCCGCTACGAGCGGATAGCTCCGCGTATACGACGGCGAGACCACCCGCGCGTCGCGTTCGATGATGGCCCGCGCGCGAGGACCCGGAAGGGGACCGATCAATTTCGGAAGACCGTCCATACCAATCTCCTCTTCAGTTGTAAGGGTTCATAAAACTGCGCGCCGGAAGGCGCGCGCCGCAACGAGCGGTGTGGGGTTAGTCGGAGCCGAACAGGGCCGGCCGGCACGTGGAGGGCGTGCACTCCATGTTCTTATTGTACGCCCGTTGACCAGGCGAGGCCCGAAGCCCGAAGCCTGCGCGGCCGGGTGGGCCCCGGCGCGGTAGCGTAACTGGCCGTGGAGAGCATCCCCGGCAAGCGTAGCGGCGCATGGGTATTCCGGGACACCCGAACGCCCGTTTCAGTGGTGTTTGACAATCTGCGAGCGGGAGCGACTGTCGGCGAGGTGATTGGCCCTGGCTGGACGTATTTGACCGGCTATACGTCAATGCCGTATAGTAGTGAACGTGATCGCTGAAATCGTGAGCCTGTCGGGATACGAATCTCAGATCTCGGCGCTCCTGGACGAGGAAGAGCGGATGGCGATGGAGTTCTACATTGCCTGCGCGCCGGAAGATCATCCGGTCATCCCGGGCGCGGGCAGTTTTCGCAAGGCTCGCTGGGCGCGGCGAGGCAAGGGGAAGAGCGGCGGCTTGCGTTTGGTCTATTTCTTCCTGGCCGAACCAGAGCGGGTCTACATGGCTTCGATTTACGCCAAATCGCGAAAGGAAACCCTTTCGGCGGCCGATCGGAACGTGCTCGCAAGACTCGCGACGCAGATCAAGAAAGCGGCAAAGGGGGGGCGATAAACATGGGCGTTCGCAATTTGAACACGGGAACCAAGAGCCGGACCGAATTCGGCATGGCACTGGAGCAGAGCGCCAAAGAAATTCTGGCTCATGTGAAGGGCGACGTGAGACTGCCTACACGGCGCATCGTGCTGCCAGACGAAGTCGATGTGAAGCGCATCCGGACGAAGGCGGGTATGTCGCAAGCGGAGTTTGCGCGCGCGTTTTGCATAAATCCGAGAACGCTGCAGGAGTGGGAGCAAGGACGGAGAAAACCCGACGCAACGACCCGCGCCTACCTCGCGGTTATCGCCAAGAACCGCGAGGTGGTGTTGGACGCACTGGCGTCTTGAACTCAAAGAACTGCCATTGCCGCGCAGAATCCTGAAGGCGAGATCTGCTAGTGAGCGAGATGGGGACAATACACTCTTGTGGAACGCCGAACGGGTCGCGAGTTTGGGGACCGCGGGGAACGCACTTTCCGACAAGCCCGTATATCGCCCACAACCATCGTGCTTCGTCCACGATGAGCCTCTCCGCCTCCATCTGTGCCACTTCAACGCAATGCCGACTACCCACTCAAGTGGATTTGTGAACACTGCGGCGTTACTCGCGGGTGATCGATCGACTTCCTATTGATTCCGTGGAACTGCAACTATCCGGTGGCGTTCCGGTATCGAGCCATTGTTCTATGCCGGCCACCGCGAATAGAGCAACTGCTCCGAGGCGAACGCGCAGTGGCCACACCGTTCAGAGACTCTGAATCACATATGTCGAGGAACCGCGTTTCTCTCCGTATGCTGGGCAGGCGTTTTCCGGGGCGCACGCCGGCGCCGCGGCGCCCGAGTTAACTCACGTGCGGCGCTAGCACAGGGGACAACGGCATCCCGCGGTTAACCTACCATTTCAGCTCCGCCGGCGTCGTTGACATGCGCTTGTACTTGCCGATCATGACCGGGCTCCCACCAAAGGTCTGCATGGTGATGAAGAGCATCTCGTCGCCCCAGTTCAACACCACCAATTGGTTCACGGTGCCGTCCGGAGATTTGGCGGTGCCAGTGCAGTCCGCATTCACGGTCAATGCACCTTCCGGAAAAGAAATCGGGAGCACGTTGCCGCCCAAGGACATGGTCGCCGCACCGGGCCCCCTCCCGGCATAATCCCAAACCGAGATACCGATCTGCGAGTACTGGTAAGGCGCCGGTTGCGATTGTCCCGGTGGGGGCATGACAAAAGCGCCTTCAAAAGTAGCTCCGTATACGCCATGCACCATGTCTTGCGTGCAGTGGGGCTCCGACCAGGAGACGCGACGGTAATAACCGATGCCAGTCGGACTGCCCAACAATCCGTGCGTGGTCATGGCTCGCATCTCGGTCCCATTGTTCAGGATCAACAACCGTTCCGACCCGGTCCCGGGGAGTTTCCCCGTTCCGGCGACGCTCATGGTGAACGTATTCGAGGCCGTGCAGTCCGCATTCACCTGGATGTTTCCGCTCAATGTTGCGGTCACGGTTTGTCCGCCGACACTGGCGTATTCCGTCCCCGTGAAACGCCCCTGGTAATCGATCGTTTCCACCATTAATTGGGCGGTGGGAGTCGCCTCGGGACTCCAACTGCCGGCGGCTGCGGTGGTGATGCTCCCCACGTAATAAGCCACCCAGGTTCCCCGTACCGTATCCAGCGAGCATTGCGCCTGCGCCAGGCAGAGGGTCGGGAGTGCCAACGCTGTGAGAATTCGATAAACCATTGTGACCTCCGCCTAGCATAGTGCTCCCGAATCGCGCTGACTGTTGCTGGTCTCTGGCTGGAATTTGCCCGACCGCGCAAGTTTCTGATTTCAAGAGCATTGACTCGGAGTCTGCGCGCGCCTATGCTGAATTCGGTATGAGCCGGGCGGAAGTGCCTGCCAGGAAAGTTCGTTTTGGTCCATTCGAGGTCGATACCGGCGCCCAGGTCCTGCGTAAACGCGGCCTGCGAATCAAACTGAGACGCCAGTCCTTTGATGTTCTCGCCGCCCTGTTGGAGCATCCCGGTAAAGTCGTAACGCGTGAAGATCTGCGCCGCAGGCTGTGGCCCGAGACGATCTTCGTTGACTTCGAAGACAGCCTGAACAGCGCCGTGAAAAGGTTACGCAGGGCGCTCGGGGACTCGGCCGCCCGGCCGGAGTATGTCGAGACCATCCCTCGCGTTGGGTACCGCTTCGCAGGCCGTGTGGAGGAGTCCCCATCTGAAAGCGCGGGAGGCGCCCTTCGGTTACTGGTGCTGCCGTTCTCCAACCTGAGCGGCGAACCCGCACAGAATTACCTCTGCGATGGACTGACGGAAGAGATGATCGGGCAACTCGCGCGCATCGATGGAGATCGCCTGGGCGTGATCGCCCGCACCACGGCGATGCGCTACAAGGGAACCACCAAGAGCGCCCGGGCTATCGCGCGGGAACTGGCCCTTGACTACCTGCTGGAGGGGAGCGTCCGGTCTTCGGCGGGCTTCCTGCGCGTCAGCGCGCAGCTCATCGACGCAGCGAACGAGCAACACCTTTGGGCCAAGACGTACGACGGCCATTTGGGAGACGTGCTGCGATTTCAGGAAGAGGTGGCGCACGCCGTCGCCGGCGAGGTTCGATCTTCGTTGGCCGGTCCGGCGGCGGCTGCGGTATCGCCGGCGGCGTACGACGCGTACATCCGCGGCAGGTTCCACGCCGCGAAATGGACCGCGCCCGGGTTTACCGCCGCTGTGGCCTCTTTCGAAGAGGCAGTTGCGATTCAGCCCGGCTTCGCGGAGGCGTGGGCGGCGCTTGCCGTTTCGTGGTCCAACATAGCGCTATGGAACTACGCTTCGCCGCGGGAAGCTTATCCGAAGGCGGAGAGAGCGGCGCGTTGCGCGATTGAGATCGACGAGACTTTGTGTGGATCCCACCACGCGCTCGGGATGGTCCACTGGTATTACGGTTGGGATCTTCGGGCCGGCAAGCGCGAACTGGAGCGCGCGGTGGAATTAAGTCCCAGTGACACGACTTCCCGGCTGACCTTGGCGATATTCTTGGGCTCCATGGAAGCGGATTTCCTGCGGGCGGCGTCGGAAGCGCAACGCGCTCAGGATCTGGACCCCCTTTCCGTAGCGGTCCGTTCCACGGCTTGTTGGATTCCTTTCTGGGCCCGCAACTACGATCAGGCGATCGCGCACGCTCGAGAGACGCTCGATCTGGATGACAATGTCCCCGTGGCGCTTCTCGTGATTGGAGCGGCAGCCCGGGCGAAGGGCGCCTATAAGGACGCCATCGTGGCGCTGGAGCAGTCCGTCGCGATGTTCGGGGATCCGCTTTCGTTCGCATACCTCGGAATGGCGTATGCGCTCGCCGGCAACCCTGACCGGGCGCGGGACGTGCTTCGTCTCCTGGAACAGAGCTGCCGCCCGGCCGAAGTGCGCCCCATTTTCCCGGCGTATATCTATGCGGCATTGGGCGAGAATCGCACGGCGGCCGAACATCTCGAGAAAGCCTTTGAACAGCGCGATCCTCTGATACTGTGGTTGCGGGTCTCTCCCGACTTTGACGCGCTACGAGGCGATCCACGTTTCCAGCAACTTCTCCGTCGCCTCGATCTCGCTGCACCCTTGCCGATCTAGACCGGCTGGTGGAGGAAGCAGGACCGGACGCACGCCGAACTGTAGCTCCTATTGGCGGTCAAAAGAGGGCTGATTCCAAACAGAATATAACGGGTAGTGCCCGACATGTGGGGTTGTCGGAAACTGGCTTTCTCGCCACCTGGTCGTATCACGCCCTTATCCGGCCAATCTGTGCTCGTTATCCTGCGGGGTTGAGTTTGCGGGTTTCGGAGAGGATCTTGGTCAGCCGATTGGAGAGCCGATCGAGGCAGCGTCGCGGGGGGCCG
>JBEKSR010000044.1:0-33848 GCA_049516835.1 Bryobacteraceae bacterium
GGCTGTTGGCGCCCCACAGCGACTCGA
This sequence comes from Bryobacteraceae bacterium, assembly GCA_049516835.1. Lineage (GTDB taxonomy): Bacteria > Acidobacteriota > Terriglobia > Bryobacterales > Bryobacteraceae > Fen-178. The sequence continues at coordinate 28 of JBEKSR010000044.1, forward strand.
AATAGTAGCCGGCGGACAGCGTCGGATAATCGATCGCGCCGAAGGAGCCGGTTCGCGTGCCGGTCCAGTTGAGGATGTCGAAGGTGTTTCCGTTGCCGGGAACGAATCCGTTCCAGAGCAAAACGTCGAGCGTTCCAGCCAGGGAAAGGTTGCCGTTGACGTTCAACTGGTCGAACTGGCCCGAGCCGGTGCCGCCGAGTTGGATATCGAGGAAGCTTCCACTCGCCTGCGTGTAGTCGCCGTTAACGGTGAGGATGCCGGGCGAATTGCCGGGATCGGTAGAGCCGTATACCGTGACATTGCCGTCAATCGTGCCGGAGCCGGAAAGGTCCTGACCGGCGCCGATGGCGATCGACTCCGCCTTCAGTGTGCCGTTGATGTCGAGAGTGCCGGTGTTGGTGAAGTCGCCGCCGATCGTCAGAGTGGAGCCGGCGCCGACATCGATGGTGCCCTCATTGGAGAAAGCGCCCGCCGTGGTGAAGTTGCGGCCATTGAGAATTTCAAAAGTGCCGGCGGCCTGGTTGTCGGCGATCGGCGCCGCTGGGAGGGTACACGATGGAGGACGACGCGCCGTCCAGGATGATGGTGGCTGCGTTGTTCACGATCGAGCCTATGATCCAGATGGTCCCGACAGCATCGTACGTGCCGCCGGTGAGCGTGCCGCCGCTGTAATTGGTCAGGTTGCCGACGCTCAGGACGGCGCCGGCGCCAGCGCGGACCGTGCCCTGGTTGGTCAACTGCACGTCGACCCAGCCGGTGCCTTGAGTGGTTTGAATGGTATTGTCGACGTTGGTCAACGGGTCGCCCGTAATGTGGAACCCGTTCAGGGTCACAGTTCCGCCGCCGGTGAGGCTCACGGGCCCGGAGAGTTGAATGTCCCCGCCCACCGTCGTGATGGTCCCCGTGTTGTTAATGGTGTTTTCCAGAGTAAGGACGCTGCCCCCTAATACGTTCGGTATGGCGACCACGTCGATGGTTCCGTGGTTCGTGATGCCGTTCAGGACTGCGTATTCACTGGCCTTGATGACGCCGGTGCCGTCGGTGTTGAACGTGCTTCCGGTAATGGTGCCGGGGCTGAAATAGTCGCCCGGGTTGGTGTAGCCCAGCAGGACCGTGGAACCATCCAGCGCCTGGATGGTGCCGCCGTTTACATAGGTCGGGCCGCCGCTATACTGGCCGCCGCCGATTCGCAGCGTCCCGCCATTGCTGGCCTCCAGAATGCCGGAGTTGTTGACGGTGCTCCCGGTGATCGACAGCATCTGGCCGCTGGTGTTGGAGTTGATCACGTTCTGGTTGTAGAGCGTGGTATAGCTAATGCCCCCAGCGCCCTGAATCAGATTGTTGACATTGGTCAGCGTTCCATTGCCGTTGCCGGTTTGCCCGGAAATGCCGTACCCGTCCAGGTTCACGATCCCACCACCGGTCAGGGTAGTGTTTCCTGGTGTGCTGGTTTCGGTCAGGAGGATGTTCCCGCTTACCAGGTTGATGGTGCCGACGTTTGTAATGGTATTGGCCAGCACGGCGACGTTCTGGTTGATGATCACGCCCGGGACATTCACGATGTTGATATTCCCATTGTTGGTGATACCGTCCAAGACCATGCCTTCACTAGCCTGGATGATGCCGGTGCCAGAAGTGCTCAACGTGCTACCAGTAACGCTGCCGGCATTGCCATAGTTGCCCCCGCCGGTGTAGCCCAGCAGCACCGTGGAACCGTCCAGCGCCTGAATCGTACCGCCCGATACATTCGTCGCGCCGTAGCTCCCGTTGCCGCCGCCGAGTTGCAGCGTTCCGCCATTGACGGCTTGCAGGATGCCGCCGTTGTTGATGCTGTTGCCGGATAAACCTATCGCTAGGCCACCCCCGTTGGCTTGGACCAGATTCCCGGAGAGGACGGTCAGACAGGTTCCCACCCCGGAGGGGCAGTAGATCAGCCCCGATCCGTCACCTTGGATGTTTTGCCCGTCGAGCGTCAGCGGAGATGTAATCTCGAACGCCCCGCCGGTCAGGCTGATGGTACCGCCCCCAGAGGCGGTGATGCCTATTGTCCGGTCGGTCCAGGGCGCGATACCCATGTTGTTGCCCACGTCGAATTGGCCGGCCGACATATTGATCTGACCGCTATTATTCAGCACAGAGGTGACTAGGAGTGTTGGCGTGCTGCCATTCTGAGACACTATGTTGATTACGCCGCTGTTCTCCAGATCGGTCGCAGAGGGCCCCAACCCGTTCATATTCAGCCCGCGGACTGTGACGGTGCCGGAGGTAATGGCCGTCACGGGTCCATATAACGAAATGCCGGGCTGGCCGTTAGGATTCCAGTTGTTGGGGTCGTCCCAATTGCCGAACGTGGCCGTCCAAGTGTACGTACCGCACCAAGCTCCGGCTGCGGTCCAGAGGACTAATAAAATGACGATGCAGTGCTTCATTGAAGCCTCCGATGCGGGCATAGTTAGCCGCATCACCAAACAGTCTGCGGTGAAAACCGGGCACGGACAAGCTAAAGCCCGTTTGAAACGCGTTAAGCCCGCTGATTCATATGGGCCTTTGATCGCGGCGCCATTACGTGCTAAACTGACCATAAGATCCGATAAGGCCTGAAAATGAAGTGGCTCTGGCCCAAATTGGAGGCGGCGCCGTCACCGCCACGCCATGCTCAAGCCAGTCCGATCTCGCCAGAGTCCATCCGCCGGGAACTCGAAAAAGCCCTCGCCTCACCGGAGTTCGCCAACGCCGTACGGTTGCGCGAATTTCTCCTCTTCGTTGTGGAAGAAGCTCTCGGCGGCGCCGAAGCCATCAAGGAAGTCACGGTGGCCATGCGCGTCTTCAACCGCACCGCCTCCTTCGATTCCAGCGGTGATTCGGTGGTGCGGGTTGGCGCGCTGCATCTCAGGAACCGGCTGCGAGACTACTACGCCGGCTCCGGCCGCCTGGACGAAGTGGTGATTGAAGTGCCGAAGGGATGCTACCTGCCTGTGTTCCGGCGGGCGGATGCCGGGGCAGCCGGCCGATCGGGTCACCCCGGCCTCTCGCGGAGGAGCATGGCCACCGCAGCGGGGATTCTGGCGGTGTTGTTGGCCGGTGCGTGGTGGCTGGCTCGGGCAACGGCGCACCACACGGACCCTTCGATTGCGGTGTTGCCCATGGCGAACCTGGGCGGCCCGGAGATGGACGGCCTGTGCCAGGGTCTCACCGAAGACCTCACCACCGAGTTGGCCCGTCTGCCGCAGCTTCGCGTGATCGCGCGCACATCGGCCGGGCAGTTCCAGTCGCAAAGCGGGGACGTGCGGGAGATCGGCGGCCGCCTCGGCGTGGCCAACGTGCTCGAGGGCAGTGTGCGCCAGGAAGGCAGCGCGATTCGTTTCACGGCGCAGTTGATCGATACCCGGTCGCGCTACCACATCTGGTCGGAAGCCTATGAGCGCGACGCGAATGACCCACTGGCGGCTGAGGCCGAGGTGACGCACCTGATCGCGGCAGGCGCCGCCGGGCGCCTGGGAATCACCGACCTCTCGGCCTTTGCTCCGGCACACGTGCCTTCCGCGGAAGCGCGCGACCTGTTCTGGAGAGCGCGCTATCTTCGCGCCGAGAAGCTGCACATGGAAGCATGGGTGCGGGCCGCGGAGCTTCTCGAGCAAGCCGTGCGCAGCGACCCCCAGTACACCGAAGCCTGGGCCGCATTGGCCACCCTGTCGGTGAACCTGGCTTTCCACGGCGCTGCATTCGAGGAACGTATCGCCAAGGCCCGGGACGCAGCCGCCAAAACGATCAAGTTAGACCCGCGCAACCCCGATGCCCACCTGGCTCTGGCCGAAATCGAGTGGCTCCGGAACCACGACTGGCCGGCCGCCGAGCGCAGCTTCCGCCGCGTCATCGACCTCAACCCCAGTTTCGCTCCCGGCCACGGCTGGTTCGCCATCGCCCTGCTCTCGCGCGGCCGTTTCGACCAAGCCCTGGCGCAGCTCGATACTTCGGTCCAACTCAATCCGCTGCCGTACGTGGTCAGCAACGACCGCGCTACCATACTCTATGCCGCCCGGCGCTACGACGAATCCATCGCACGGTGCCGGCAGGTGCTGGTCATGGACCCGGGCTTTTGGTCGGCGCACGTCGTCATCGGCAACTGCCTGAGGGCCAAGGGCCGCTATGCCGAGGCCATCCGGGAGTTTCGCCTGGTGCCTGAAGAGGGTCGGGACTACGCCTCCGGGTTTCTCGGCGATGCCCTGGCTTTGGCCGGCCAGCGCGATGAAGCCATGGCGCTATTACGGAAAATGCTGTCCGAGGTCAACGGCCCCGATGAGGGCAACGGCTGGGTGCATACATCCTATATTCAAGTCGGATTGGGTGAGAAGGCCGCCGCCTTGACCAGCCTGGAAAACAGCTACGCCCACCACGAGACGGACGTCAATTACATCGGCGTCGACCCCATTTTCGACCCCTTGCACGGCGTGCCGCGTTTTCAGGAGCTTCTGAAAGAACTCGGGCTTTGATCTGCGTCACGCACCGGCGTTGTGTCTGTTCTTCAGAGCCAGTTCAGGTCGGCGTAGCGCTGGCCGGTGAGGTGCAGGAAGAGCGGCTCCAGGGCGCGGAATTCCTGGCCGTCGTGACTGATGGCGCCGTCGTTGGCGAGCACCGTGACGTCTCCCTGCCAGACCAGTTTTCCGGGCGTGGTGATGATGGCCACCTGGTGGCAGAAACGCTCGACGGTTTCCAGCACGTGGCTGGTCATGAAGACCGTGCGGCCCTGTTCGGTGAACCGTCGGAGCCATTGCTTCATCAAGGCCACGCCGGCGGGGTCGATGCTCTCGAACGGCTCGTCCAGAAAGAGCACCTCGGGCGAATGGATCACGGCGGCGGCGAAGGCCACGCGTTTGCGCATTCCGGTGCTGTAATCGCGCAGCGTCTTGGAGGTATCGGTCAGCTCGAGCGCATCCAGCAACTCGGTCACGCGCTGGCGGGTGGTGGCTTCATCGAGACCGTACATGCGCGCGACGAAGGCCAGGAACTCGTGGGCGTAGAGCGGGTCGAACAAGCCCAGGGTTTCGGGCATCACGCCCATGCGGCGCTTGAGGGCGGCGCTCTCGGCGTCGAAGCGCTGGCCGAGGATTTCGATTTGGCCAGAGGTGGGGTCCAGCAGGCCGGTCAGACAGCCGATGGTGGTGCTCTTGCCCGAGCCGTTGGGACCGAGGAAGCCGAACATGGCGCCCGGCGCCACCGACAGCGACAAGCCTTGGACGGCGGTTACCGTGCCGTACTTCTTCACCAGATTCGTAATCCGTATGGCGTCCATTCGATCAGCCCCTTCCTTCGACGATGGCGAGCAGTTTCTCCCGCCGCGCCAGCAGCATGGTTCCCGCGCGGTTGAGCGATGAGAAGTAGAAAGCCGCGGCCAGCAGGACCATGGGAATCGCCATCCACCATTTATCCGGCGCCAGAGCGGCCGGCCAGGTCCGGACCAACACCTGCGGCCCGAATATCAGCGCCAGCATTCCTCCGATGAGAACCGTGTTGCCGGCAGCCGAAAGGTCGTTTCCGAAGTTGCTGTAGTAGTCGCAAGAGCGCGGGCCGAACAAGGTGGCCCAAAGCCCCAGCCCAAGAAACACGAACAGACTCGTCACCGCGGCTCCCACGAGCATGATCAACATGCGCGCATCGAAAGAAAATGGCGAGAAGAGGACAAAGAGCAGCGTGCCCGCCACAATCAGCGCCGAATTCATCAGCATGAAGGTGTAACTGCCGGCGCGCAGAACAGCCGCCGGCTGCGCGGGCAGGAGGAAGAAGCGGCGAAATCCTCCGGCCACGTAGCCGAACTGGTTGACCGAAAACTGCGCGGTCCCCGCGAAGCCGAGGACGGCGAAGGCACTCAGGGCCATGCCGAACTGAGATCCGAAGTGGCCCTTCGTCCCCATGCGCCTTCCGAACAAGACCACCAGAAAGGCGGCCACCGGCAGGGCCAGCGCGTAGGCGGTGCGGAAGCGGGTGTTGCGCATGTAGAACCGCAACCAATGAGCCATGAGCGGCCCCAGGCGCGGGCCGAAGAACGCCGCCAAGCGGTCGTAAGGCGTGTCCCACGTGATGGCGACGGTTTGGGCCGCGCGCGGCCTCTGCGGAGGCCGCCGTTCGAGCGCCACCAGCGCAGCCGCCAGGCCCAGCAGCCACCACACTTGCAAGAGCAGGCTGGAAAAAGCCGCGAGATCGGAGCGGGTCATGGTGGCGGCTGCCGCGAATGGCGGTGTATAGCCAAGAACATGCAGCAACGCCGCGATCGCCCCGCGATGGCCTTGCAGCACGGGCTGGAGGATAGCGGGCAGGAAGCCCACCGAGATCATGGCGCCGAGCAGCACCGCGGCGCCGAATTTTCGCTGCATCAACCGTTCCAGCAGCAGGGCCACCACGCGCGCCAAGAGGTAATTGGAAACAAACAACAGGAGAACCGCTATCAGCCCCAGCCAGAAGGACGCGGCACTGGACACGTAAAGCCCCACCACGAGCCCCAGCTCGAGCGCCAGAATCAGAAACCAGAAGGGGTCGACTATGCCGATGAAGTGCCTGGCCACGCGCCGCTCCTGGGCTTTGAGCGGATAGCGGCGGAGCTGGGCTTCCGAGAAGATGGCATTCACGCCGAACCCCAGAACCACGGCAGCCACCACGGCCTGCACGTACAGGCTCGAGAGCACCGCCTGCGCTACCAGTTCGGCCTTGCCGGCGCGCACGGCCACGAGCGCGGCGCCGAATCCTCCCGAAGCGAGCAGCGCGATCAGCAGCACCAGCAGAAGATAGCAGGCCATGAAAAGCGCGATCCGGCCGTTGCGCGAGCGCGTCTTAGCCCACAGCAGTTTGTAGCGGAGGCGGACCAGATGTCCGATGAGCTCGATGTTCATAGCGGCCGGATCACGTCTTCGTTGATGTAGGGGCGCAAGGCTTCCGGGATCACCACGCTGCCGTCCTGCTGCTGGTAGTTCTCGACAATCGCCACCCAGGTGCGGCCCACCGCCAGACCGCTGCCGTTCAGCGTGTGGACGAACTCCGATTTCTTCCCGCTCTTGAAACGGATGCCCGCGCGGCGGGACTGAAAGGCTTCGAAGTTCGAACAGGAGGAGATCTCCTTGTAGGCGTTCTGGCCGGGCAGCCAGACTTCGATGTCGTAGGTCTTGGCCGACGAGAACCCCATATCGCCCGTGCACAAGACCACGGTGCGGAACGGCAGGTCCAGGCGGCGCAGGATGTCTTCGGCGTCGGCGGTGAGCTTGTCGAGTTCGTCGTAGCTCTCGCCGGGCCGGGTGAACTTCACCAGCTCGACCTTCTGAAACTGGTGCTGGCGGATGATGCCGCGCACGTCGCGGCCGTAGGAGCCGGCCTCGCTGCGGAAACAGGGCGTGTAGGCGCACAGCTTGATGGGCAAGGCATCGGCATCCAGGGTTTCGTCGCGGTAGATGTTGGTGACGGGGACCTCGGCCGTGGGGATCAGCCAGAGGTCGTGGCCCTCGCACTTGAACAGGTCCTCTTTGAACTTGGGCAACTGGCCGGTGCCGAAGAGGCTCGCGGAGTTCACCAGGAAGGGCGGAAGCACCTCGGTATACCCGTGGTGACGAGTGTGGACATCGAGCATGAAGTTGATGAGCGCGCGCTCGAGCCGGGCGCCCAGGCCCCAGTAGAGGGCAAAGCGCGCGCCGGTGATTTTGGCGGCACGCTCGAGGTCGAGGATGCCCAACCCCGGGCCGAGGTCCCAGTGGGCCTTCGGCTGGAAGTCGAATTGCCGCGGCTGGCCCGCGCGCCGCACTTCCAGGTTGTCCTCGGGATCTTTGCCCACCGGCACGGATTCGTGGGGAACGTTGGGAATGCCGGCCAGAAGGTCCCGGAACTCTTCATCGAGAGTTTTGACCTGCTCATCGAGCGACGAAATCTCGCCGCCGATGGCGCGCATCTGCGCCTGCCGCGCGGTGGTATCCGCGCCCTCGCGCCTCAATTGCGCGATTTCGGCGGTTTCGGCGTTGCGCCGGGCCTTCAACCGTTCGGATTGGGAGATGGCGGCGCGCCGCTTCCCATCGAGCTCGCGGAAGCGGTCGAGACTGGAAACGTCGCCGCGGGTGGCGAGGCGTTGCGCGATCCGGTCGAAGTTGCTCCGGAAGTAAGAGAGATCGTGCATGTCCCTCCATGCTAGCGCACTGAAAAACGGGCGAAAATTCGGGGACAGACCGCGCTGTCCGCGCGGCGCGCAAAAAGACGCGCGCCTTGGGACAGTGTGGTCAGTCCCCTACTCTTCTTCTTCGTCGGCTTTCACGGGTTCCAGGTCTTCGGCCTCGAAGATCTGACGGCAATCGAGACATTGCACGTAGTCCACGCCGTCTCGGCGGGCAATGATCTGGGTGCGGGCATGCTCACAGGCGGTTTGCATAGACAACGCTGTAGATGAGTCCTATTCTATCTGGGCGCGTGGGGTTGTCAAGGCCCCCCTCGGCCAAGCGGTACAATCCGGATAGATGCCCTTCCCGATACATCGCCTTCGCCGCCTCCGGCGCACCGAGGCTCTGCGCAGCCTGGTGCGCGAAACGCGCCTCGATCCGGCGCAATTCATTCTGCCGCTGTTCGTCTGTCCGGGGGAAGGCGTGCGCCGCGAAATCGGCGCCATGCCAGAGAATTACCAGATGTCCATCGACCAGATCGTCGGGGAGTGCGCCGAGGTGCAGTCGCTGGGCATCGGCGGCGTCATCCTCTTCGGACTGCCGGAATCCAAGGACGACATGGCGACGGGCGCGTATGACGAGAACGGAATCGTGCAGCGCGCCATCCGCGCCATCCGCAAGGAGACGCCCAAACTGCTGGTGGTAACGGACGTTTGCAATTGTGAATACACCAGCCACGGGCACTGCGGCTACGTCAAGGACGGCGACGTGGATAACGACACCACGCTGCAATGGCTGGCCAAATCCGCGCTTTCCCACGCGCGCGCCGGGGCCGACATAGTGGCGCCTTCCGACATGATGGACGGCCGGGTGTGGGCCATCCGCCAGGCGCTGGACGCCAACGGTTTCGATAAGACCCCCATCCTCGCCTACGCCGCCAAGTTCGCGTCGGTGTTCTATGGGCCGTTCCGCGAGGCCGCTGAATCGGCTCCCCAGTTCGGAGACCGCCGCAGCTACCAGATGGACCCGGCCAACGGGCGCGAGGCCATGCGGGAGATCGCGTTGGACATCGAGGAAGGCGCCGATATGATCATGGTGAAGCCGGCCATGCCGTATCTCGACCTGATCAGCCAGGCGCGGCAACGGTTCGACGTGCCCATCGCGGCCTACCAGGTGAGCGGGGAGTACTCGATGATCGTGGCCGCCGCGCGCAACGGCTGGATCGATCACGACCGGGCCATGATGGAAAGCCTGACGTCCATCGCGCGGGCCGGCGCGGGAGTCATTCTCACGTACTTCGCCAAACCCGCGGCCAGGCTGCTGGGGTAGACTGGTCCTGTATGCCGCAACAGTACCCTCCACTCGAGGCGCCCCAGCGCTTCCTCTTCGGCCCGGGCCCCGGCATGGTGGCGCCGCGGGTTTACCGAGCCATGTCGCAGCCCGTGGTCGGACACCTGGATCCGTTTTTTTTCGAGGTGGCGGAGGAAATCCGCTCGCTGCTGGGCTATGCCTACTCGACGAAGAACGAATTCAACCTGGCGATCTCGGGGACCGGAAGCGCGGGCATGGAGGCGGCGGTGGCCAACTTCGCCGAGCCGGGGCGGAAATTCGCGCTGCTGACCAACGGCTTTTTCGCCGATCGCATCGGCGAAATGGCCCGCCGCCAGGGCGCCGAGGTGGTGCGCCTGGCCAAAGGATGGGGCGAGCCCTACGACGCCCAGGAAGCCCGCGAATTCATTCGGCGCGAGCGGCCGCGCATGGTGGCCTTCGTGCAGGCCGAGACCTCGACCGGCATGTTCAACCACGCCAAGCCCATATGCGAGGCGGCGCACGAGGTGGATGCGCTGGCGATCGGCGATTGCGTCACCTCTCTGGGCGGCATGCCGGTGCTGGTGGACGAAAACGGGATCGACATCGCCTACAGTTGCACGCAGAAGGGCTTGGGCTGCCCGCCGGGCCTGGCGCCCATGACGGTGTCGCCGCGCGCGCTGGAACGCCTCAAGGCGCGCACCTCGCCGGTGCAGTCGTGGTATCTGGACCTGCTGCTGCTGGATACCTATTATTCCAGCCACAAATACCACCACACGGCTTCGGCGACCCTGTTCTACGCGTTACACGAGGGCCTCGCGATGGCGGCGGAAGAAGGGCTGGAGAACCGCTGGGAGCGCCACCGCCGCAACCACCAGGCGTTCGTCGCGGGCATTGAAGCCATGGGCCTGGAGATGCACGTCCGGAATTCGTCGGATCGCTTATGGACGCTCAACACGCCGCGCGTGCCGAAGGGCGTGGACGACGCCCAAGCGCGGAAATTCCTGCTGGAGGAGCGCGGGATCGAAATCGCCGGCGGTTTCGGGCCGCTGGCGGGCAAAGTCTTCCGCATCGGCCTGATGGGTTACGGCTCGACGGCCGAGAACGTGCTGTTCATCCTGGAAGCGCTGGAAGAGGCCCTCAAGCATCAGGGATTCGCGGCGGCGGGCGACAGCCGCTCGGCCGCCGAGAAAGCGCTGGGCACCGCGGTCTGAGCGACGCCGGGAGGTTTTCGAGCGGCCAGCATGAGGCGGGGCCCCGGGCGGCCGCACTCGCACGGCGCGGATTCCAGCACACCGGCGCCCCACGGAGCTCGAGGCCCGACGTGCAGCCCCGAGTGGGCCTCGCACTCATAGGCCAGGAGGCGCCCGTGGCGGTCCAACAGCACGGCCAACACCGGCACTTGGAACAACTGCCACAACTGGTCGCGCTCGGTTTCGCTGAGAAATGGAGACCCCGGGTAATGCAGCGCGAAGATCATACGGCGGGCGCGCGCGCCGGCGGCGGCCGCCCGAGTCAGATCGCGAAAAGTGCCGGAGAGTCCGGTGCACGGGCCTTTGCACTGCACGGCGAGAGTCACCGCCAAGCCAGGATAGAAGGGATGCCGGATGGGGGGCCGAAGCAGCCTCAATCGCATGACAGAGAGTAGTGCGCCGGGCGTCCCAAAGCTCTCAGAATTCCGCGCCATCACCCCAGGGGGTTGGCATCCGCCTTGTCCCAATGGGTGATTCCCGCCGCCAGCGCAAGCTGCGTCAGGCCGGCCACGTTGTTCACGCCGAGCTTCTTCATCATGGTCTTGCGGTAGCTGCGCACGGTTTGCAGGCCGAGGTCGAGCATGGCCGCGATATCCTTGCTGGTCTTGCCCTCGGCCACCAGCCGCAGGACCTGCAACTCGCGGGGGGAGAGGGATTCGAGCGGGCCGCGGCCGCGCGTCTCGAGATCGCCGCGCTGGATGCGGGCCAGCAGCCGGTCGGAGACCTGCGGGCTGAGGTATGAGCCTCCGCGCGCCACCGTGCGCAAGGCATCCAGCAGCTCAGCCGAGGAAGCCTTCTTGAGAACGAATGCGCGCGCGCCGCTGCGTATGGCGCCGACCACGGAATTCTCGTCGTCATACATGGAGAGAATCACCACTTTCACGCCGGGACAATGCCGGAGCAGCTCGGCGGTGGCTTCGATGCCGTTCATTCCGGGCAGGCCGATATCCATGAGGACGAGATGCGGGGCGGTCTTTTTGCACAGAGGCACCGCCTCGGCGCCATTGTCGGCCTCGCCCACCACGCGAAACTCCGCCCCACGCTCGAGGATCGTCCTGACTCCATCGCGCACCAATTTGTGATCATCGACAAGAACAATGTCGAATGGCATAATTCACCCCTCAGGCGGCCCCCAGGGCCGCGGCCCGCACGGTCGTTCCCATCCCCCGGTTGCTGACGATGGAAAGGTCCAGTCCCGCCTGCGCGGCATAATGCTCCATACTCAGCAGTCCCAGCCCCCGGCATCCACGCAGCAGGTCCGAAGTGTCGAACCCCTTTCCATCATCCCGAATCTCCAGAGAAATAGTTGCACGTGTGGACTTTACCGCAATTTCGATGGCGGAGCAACTGGCATGCTGGACGGCGTTCTCGACCGCCTCCTGGGCGATTTGGTACATGGCGGAAGCAATCTTGGGATCGATCTTCAAGGAAGGATCGACATTCACCCGCACCGAGCCCGTGAAACGCCCGCGAATGCGGCCGGTGAGCCGGTCCAGGGCGGAACGCAAGCCGGCGCGCTCGACGGTGGATGGGTTGAGCTCGTAGCTGTACTCGCGCACGCGCTGCATCATGGAGTCCAGAATCTGCTGGATTTCGACGACTCGCGCGCAGGTCTCCGGCTGTACGGTCTCCAGATCCATGCGGATCAGATCCAGTTGCAGTCCCAGCGCTGTCAGGTTCTGGCCCACCGTGTCATGGAGGAACCTGGAGACCATGTTGCGCTCGAACTCCTGGGCTTTGAGGGCGCCCAGCACGGTATAGCGCAATTCCTGTTCGGCGGCGCTCCACGCGGTGATTTCGCGGGCCAGCCCGCCAGCGTAGCGAATCTCCGCGCCGAAGCGGATGGGAAACACGGTGAGGTACCAGATGGCGTTGCCGCGGCGTTCGCGCAGAACCACGGTTTCGCCTTCGAGGGCGCGGGCGAAGCGGTCCCGCCACACCTGGGCCAGCTCGGGAGCGAGGGCTTCGGCGGCCGGGCGCCCGGCCAGCTCGGAAGCCGGTTTCCCGAAGATGGAGGTTGGGTCTCCGTAGATGCGGTGAAAGACGCCGGCGGCCGTGACGACCCAGTGACAGGCCGGGATCTGTTCTAGAAAGGCTTCGGCCAGGCACTCGGCGTCAGGCATGGGCCTCCTTACCCGCGACACCAGCAAATTCGGACACCAGCAAACTCGGACACCAGCAAATTCGGGGACAGACACGAGCGTCCGCGCGGCGCAGGGCCCAGAGGGCACCCCCTGCGCCTTGGGACGCGGGTGTCAGTCCCCGCGTTTGCGTGCGACTACCTTGCGAACGGCGGCGGCGACATCGCGGACCACCAGGCCGTATTTCTCCAGCAACTCGTCCGGCTGGCCCGATTCGGCATAAGTATCGCGGATGCCCACGAATTCCATGGGGCACGGCGCGGTCTCGGCTACCACCTGGGCGACGCGCACGCCCAGCCCGCCATCCACGAGGTGCTCCTCGGCCACCACCATGGCGCCCGTCTCGGCGGCCGCGCGGCGAATGGCTTCGCGGTCCAGCGGCTTCACCGTGTGCATGTCGATCACGCGCGCCGAGATGCCTTCGCTGGCGAGCGTTTCCGAGGCCAGGATGGCTTGGGCCACCAGCAGGCCGTTGGCGACGATGGCGACATCGGATCCCCCCACCACCTCGATGGCCTTGCCGATTTCGAACTTTTGATCGCCGCCGTAGACGATGGGAACCTTCATGCGGCCAGTGCGAATGAATACCGGACCCACGTGCGCGGCGGCCAGGCGGACCAGCGCCTTGGTGGCGGCTTCATCGGCGGGCGAAAGCACCACGAAACCGGCCAGCGAACAGGCCAGCGCGGTCTCTTCCACGCTCATCTGCGAGGGGCCGTCTTCACCGATGGAGATTCCACTGTGCGTCCCCACCACCTTGAGGTTGACCTTGGGATAAGCGGCGCAGACGCGGAGCTGTTCGAAGCCCTTGTTCATCACGAAAGCGGAGAAGCTGGAGACGAACGGGATCTTGCCCGCGCAGGCCAGCCCGGCGCCGATCCCCACCATGTTGGCCTCGGCGATGCCGCAGGAAAAGAACCGGTCGGGAAACTCCTTGGCGAAATAGGTGGTCATGGTGGACTTGGAAAGATCCGCGTCGCAGACCACGATGTCCTGGTTCTCGCGGCCCAACTCCACCAGGGTGCGCCCGAAGGCTTCGCGGGTGGCCGCTCCCAGTTTCACTTCGAATTTGGTCTTGGCAGGCATGGTTATTTGAGCTCCTGTAGGGCCAGTGCGACTTCGGCCGGCGTGGGAGCCACGCCGTGGAACTTGGGGTTGTTCTCCATGAAGGAGACGCCTTTGCCCTTGATGGTGTGGGCCACGATACAGGTGGGTCGGCCCTTGGTGGCCTGGGCTTCCCGAAGCGCCTTCCGGATGGCGGGGAGATCGTGGCCATCGATCTCGATGGCGTGCCAGCCGAAGGCGCGCCACTTATCGGCCACGGGCGCGATTTCCATGATGTCCTTCACAAAGCCGTCGAGCTGGATGCCGTTGTAATCCACGATGACGGCCACGTTATCGACCTTGTGGAAGGCGCCGGCCATGGCGGCTTCCCAGACCTGCCCTTCCTGGATTTCGCCGTCGCCGCACATGACATAAGTGCGGCAGGAGCGGCCGTCGAGGCGCGCACCCAATCCCATCCCAAGCCCCAGCGAGAGGCCCTCGCCCAGCGAGCCGGTAGAGGCCTCGAGGCTGGGAATGAACCGCACGTCGGGATGCCCCTGGTACACGGAGCCGAGTTTGCGCAAGGTATTCAACTGGGCGATGGGCGTATCGGAAAAGCCGGCCTCCGCCATCACCGCATAGAGCACGGGCGCGGCGTGGCCCTTGGAGAGAATGAAGCGGTCGCGATCCGGCCACTTGGGGTTCTGGGGATCGATGCGCATGTAATCGAAGTAGAGCTCGACCACGATTTCGACGGCCGAGAGCGATCCCCCGGGGTGCCCCGATTTGGCGGCGCCGGTCATCTCGATAATCTCGCGGCGAACACGTTTACAGATGGCTTGAAGTTCTTCTATGGATCTGGGCATTTAATGTCCCGATTCTACCATCACGCGCCCATTGCCATAGTTGAGGGTCCACAATACGAGTGGCTTCAAGAAGGTCCTCCGTGCCAACATGATGAGACACCTACCCCGCCCGCAATTACCGACCTTCCGGGGACCGGCATCCGAGCTTTGTCCGAGTAACCGGCGTTCCTGGACTGGAAGCGGCGGTCTGCGCCGCCTCGGTTGTGCTTTTCCCGCAACCATGCAAAGAATAGATTGGTGATGCGGCTTTTTCTCCCGCTCATTGCGGCGTTGCCCGCGCTGGGGCTTGGCTCGGTGTTCGACGCTCCGGAACCTCGGGTCGCTTCCTCCCCTTCCGCAGGAGCGCAAATTCGTCTTCCCGCCGGCGTTCGCGTGATCGATTCCGATGTTTCCCCAACTGGTCCTTTGGTGGCTCTCGTGGTGTCGAATCCAGCCGGATCTCAGGAGATTCTCTTGTGGAGCATCGGCGCAGCGCAGACGACCAAGGCACTTGACGTTCCGGCCGGTTTCAGCGCGCAATCGATTGCCTGGCATCCCCTGGGCGATGTTCTTTTTCTTTCGGGAGCGCAGGGACAACAGTACGCGATTCTCAAGGCCGAGAAGAAGAATGGGAACTGGCCGGTGCGGCGAATCCACCTTTCCCGCCAGCAGATCCGACGCCTGGTTCCGGGACCGCGCCCTTATGTGGTCCGCTACGACGAGGCGCATCAACGCGGTATCCAGGCGTATCGTCTGTTCTTTGGCTTGAAGGGGGAAGATGGAAGCTACTCGATTCATTCGATCACTGAAGACGGGGAGCGGGAGTATCAGGTGATCGGCCACAGGGAGAGCTTCACCAAATTCGCGGATGCGGACCGGAACCCGAGCGAATTGGCGGCCGCTTCGGCGCTACCCGTGGGATTCCATCCAGCGGGTCATCTCTTTCTGTGGGAAGATGGGCGGCACTGCTTCCAAGTGGCCAGCTACGATCGCGACTATTGGAGCAAGAGCGTCAAATTGCTGGGGCGCGACGTCTGTGGCGGGACAATGAGCGTCACTCCCAACGGCGCTGGACTGCTCCACTGGACGCCGGGGAGCGACGGCATTCAACTGCTCCTGCAACAAGGGACGGTCACAAGGCACGAGGCGGCAGGCTATCGAATGGCCGCGATGCCCTCCGCGGTTCCGGATGGCAAGGGGATTACCGGCATCACGCGGGTGGGAGCCGATCTTGCGGTGACTTATGTTCCGATCGACGTTCCGCTGGCCGACTCCGTCAACGCCTGGATGTACCTGGAATCGGACCAAGACACTCAGTTGCTGGCCAGAAACGGCGGTTTGTTCCGCGACTTGAACAAACAGGATCAGCTCTACTCGCTATACGACACGGAGTCCTATTCTTGTGGCCAACTGGACGAGTCGACTCCTACACGGCCTTACTTCGTAACCACGGATAGTTTCTGGGAACTGTTCGCCGCGGCCTACGAGGGCATCTTCATCGTTCGAGAGCGACAAACGGCGATTCCGGCGTTTCGTCAATTCATCGGCCGCGCCAACGCGAGCCTGCTCGAGACGCACCCCCAGTCTCCCTGGGCGCGGGCTTTTGGCGCTTTGGAGGCGCTCGAGACGAAGCCTGAGACCAATGCAGAGGCCCGCCGCATTCTGAGCGCCGATGGTCCGCAGTTCTCGCCGGCCCTCGGCCAGCAGTTCGACTACGGAGAGCTGAAACCTCGCGGACATTACGCGGCCACCCCGGAAGCTCAGCGCTACTTCCGGGCATTCCGTTATCTCACGAGAATCTCGGCGCTGGGATGGAGCACCGAGGAACTGAGCCAGCTTCCCGCCGATGTCAAGGCCTCGGCGATGCGCTGGATTGGTTCGTATCAGGACTTGATTGCGCCGTCCAGGTCGCCGCTGGTCTGGCAAGCCTCGCCCGCTCTTCCGCCTTATGTGAAACATCCTCCGACGCCCCCGGTGCTGTTCCCGCTTTCGTGGGGCTTCGACAACGAGACATTGTTCTCGACGACCTATCACCCGGACTTGCCGGAGAGTGAACAAGTCAACGGCCCGGGAGGACCGCGGCTGCAACCGTCCGCACTGGATGTCGCCGCCTCGCTCGGCAGCCGCTTCGCGCACGATCTTCTGGCGGACGAGATTCGCCGGTATCCCAAACTGGAGGCTGCGCTCCGGGATCTCGCGGCGCGTTCCGCCGACGCCCGCATGGAATCCAGCCCGAATCTCTATCAGCGATGGATCGACGCGCTGGCCGAACAGTGGGCGGATTCCACGGCTTCGCCGAATGGCGCACTCGACGCGGATTTGTGGCGCGCCAAGAGGCTGCAGACGGGGTTGGCGTCCTGGGCTACGCTGCGCCATGCGACCGCGTTGGTGAATGAACGCATTTCAGCCGAATGCGGCGAGAGTGGTTTCGAATTCATCGTGCTGCGCCCGCCGCGCGGCTATGTGGAGCCGGACCCAAAGACGTTTGGGAAGATCGCCGGTCTGTTTGACGCCGCAATCCAACTAGTCGGCAATTCGGGGTCTTCGTTCTCGGGCAACATGACACGGGGTGAGGATGACGATCCGCAGGCCCAGGAATCACTGAGGCAAGGTCTCCTGCGGCGACTGGGGGAGACTGCGGCAAAGGCGCGCTTGTTTCAGTCCATGGCAACGAAGGAGACGCTAGGCGAGCCGCTGGCGCCACAGGAATATGAGGAGATCCTCTATTTCGGCCGCGTGGCGGAGCACCATTTCCTGGTATTCAAGAGCCTTGCGAACAAAGACCTGGCGCTGTCGACTCCCAACCCGATCCCCAAGATCGCGGACGTTTCCGATGTGGGAGGCGCCGCGCCGTACCTGCTGGCGGGCGTAGGCCGCCCATTCGAATGGGACCACACGGTGCCGTTCTTCGGGCGGCACGAAATCGTGAAAGGAGCGGCTTATTCTTTCTACGAATTCAGTTCGAATGCCCTCCTGGACGACGCGGGTTGGATGAAGAAGCTTGCAACCCAGGCGCATCCTTCGTGGATTTCCCGCTACATCTCGCAGAAGCCGCTGTCATGTCCCGCGCGCGACCCATTTTGATTCTCGGGTGCCTCCTGGGGGCGGTCCCGGCGGGTGGCCAGCAGGAGCCGGAAGTCCGGCTCCTTTTTACGGGCGACATCCTGCTTTCGCGGCAAGTGCGGCGTGAAATCGAATCGACAGGACGATCCCCGTGGGCTCCTTTTGCGAACCTCTTCCGCGGCGCTGCCTGGGCGGCCGGAAATCTCGAGGGGGCGGTGGGAAAGGAGGAGGACTGCCTACCCGCGGATTCGGAAAGCCCGTGCTTCGCTGTTCCCGCGTCGATGATTCCGCTGCTTTCGCAGGCCGGCTTCCGGGCAATCGGGATGGCCAACAATCACTCGTCCGATTTGGGCCCCGCCGGCCGCGCCGCCACTCGCGAAGCCTTGCGCCAAGCAGGGCTGGAGGCGCTTTCGTTCGAGGATTCACCGCTGTTCGCGACGCTCGGGCCGCACACGGCCGCGATCATCGCTCTCTCCGCCGTGCCAGGCCGGGATGGATCGCGAATCGAGATCCCCTCGACAGCGCTCCGCCAAAAGCTGCAACTGGCCCGCACCCTGGCGGAGTGGGTAGTTGTTTACATTCATTGGGGCAGCGAACTCCTGGACTGGCCTAATACCGGGCAGCGCGACGCCGCGAGATGGCTGATCCGAAATGGCGCGGATTTGATTGTCGGCCACCATCCGCACGTCGTGCAGACTCCCGAGTGTGTGCTTGACAGACCCGTCTTTTTCTCTTTGGGAAATCACGTTTTCGATCAAAGATACCCGGAGACAAAGCAGGGGCTCATCGCCGACTGCCGAATCCGCCGCAATGTGCTTTCGTGCGACGGCATTTCGACGTCGACCCCGCCGGCCAGCGCGATGCCGCGCCTCTCACCGGCTTCCGTCCAGGTTGGCACCGATGATCTCAGGGCGTGCCGCGTCAGTCTGGCGCGTCCGGTTACGGTCAACGGTTTCTCGCTGCGCGGGCGAATGACGGATGGCGGGGAGGGCCAGGGCATGTACGTCATCGAGGGAGCGCGCGAAGGCGTTCACCCGTGGCGGTCGCAAGCACTGCCTCTCCGATCGGCGGAGGCCGGCAAATTGGCGGGTTCGAACGGTCCCGAGTACTTATTCACCCTGGAAGAGCGTTCGTCTCCGATCGACGGCGAGCAGGGCGTGCGCCCTTACGTGTATGAAGCGCTTGCGGGAGGACTGGTGGCCCGATGGCGCGGCAGCGCTCTGGCATGGCCTTTGCTCGATGCGACCTTGCTGCCCGGAGGAGACGGCGTCCTGTGCGCGCTGCATCGGCGCGATTCCTTCCTGGTCCTGCAGCCCACGTCGACGCGGGTTCGCACAGCAGCTTATCGTTGGAATGGGTTTGGGTTCTCAGGCATCGACGACACTGGCATCTTGGCGCGCTGCCGGTTGGTCCTTGGCTCCGCGGAATAGGATTCGGTGAACCGCGGATTCCAGAGCCTGCCGCCATGGCCGTATCAGGGCGCACTCTTCCGTAGCTTCCCGGAATGGCCCTCCAGAGGAGCGGCATTCGTCAGACAGCGATTCGATCAGTAACCCGAGTAGACGTTCGGATAGCACGGAGCCGGCCGCCAATAGCCGTATCCGTCATAGTAGCCACAACCGAAACCCGAATTGTAGCCCCAGCCGAACGGGATGCCGATCCCGGCGCCAAAGTAAGGACGAGCCCAGAAGCGTCCACCGTAGTAATAGCCTCGGCCGGCGTAGAACCGGCCAGGGTAGTAACCGCCTCCTCCACCGTAGTATCCGCCGCCGTAGTAGCTGCGGCCGCCGGAATAGCTGCGGCCCGCGTAAGGGGCGGCATAGCTGCGCCCGCCGGAATAGCCGCGGCTCGCGTAAGGGGCGGCATAGCTGCGGCCGCCGGAATAGCCGCGGCCCGCGTAGGACGGGGCAGAATAGCGGCGTCCACCGCCGCCCGAGAACGAACGGCCGGAAGAACTGCCTCCAGAGTGCCCACTGCGGCCCCCGCCGCCGCGCTGGGCCAATGCGGCCGTAGGGCCAAGCAACATCAGGACCGCGCCAAGAGCAAGCGCCGGCATCGCGGATTTGAACGGCACTGTCTGCACTATCCGATTCATGAGAACCTCCAATACTTCCGGCTCTGTATTATGCAAACCACGTGCCAATCCCAAATACCGGAAAATAAATAACTTATGTCATAGCGAGCGTGAAACCCCTGGCTGAAAACCACCGCATGGGGTGCACCTCAGCCATGCCCGCCAAAGTTGGGGCCGATCGGGGTCCGGCTCTCGACAAGCCGTGCTCGTCGAGCAGCCGCTCGACGGCCGCGCGCAGGCGGTTCCAGCGGTGCGGCAGCGCCTGCACGCGGGCGTTGCGGCTAGAGATCCCGCGCGCGATCACGCCCGCGGCGATGGCGGTTGGCCGCTCCCTAATGCGCGCGCCACTTTCCGAGTGCCCGACCCGATCAGAGCGGGCCGGACGCTTTCCACAACAGCGTTTTAGGGACTCAGGTTGCGGCAGCCCCGGCCCTATCCCGAGCCGCTGGACACTGGCAACAAAAACCAGGGCGCTGGAACCCCGCGAAGGGAGTATGCTTTGGGGCAGTGGGGAGCTAAAATGAAAACCGATCCAGGAGGAGCCCATGAGAACTTTCATGCGCACGTTATTCGCAGCTTGTTTATTGGCCGGCCTGTCGGCACCCTTCGCGGCAGGACAAGACCAAGACGTGGAGGGAAGCAAGGACCATCCCTTGATTTCGCGATATCCCGGCTCGGTTATCAAGAACTATCTCACGAAAGAGTTCGATGAGGTCACGCTTCCGCTCGGCAAAGTCGTCGACCAGAAATTTCCCAAGAGCCAGCATCTGGAAGGGAAGGTCACCCGCATCGTTTATGCAGCTCCCCAGGGACGCTCGGTGCTGGAGGTCTTTCGCAACTATCAAGGCGCGCTCAAGAAGGCCGCGTTCGAGACGCTGTTTACTTGCGGCCTGCAGGACTGCTGCGCGTCGGGGTGTTCGAGTCCAAGGGTGTACGGTGACGGCGGTTGCGACGATTACTGGGGACCCGACCACGGGATTCGATACGTTTCGGCGAAGCTCGCGCGGCCGGAGGGCGACGTTTACGTGAGCTTGCTGGTGGACGATCAAGGCGGGCTTGGCGGACCCGGCGTCGATCTCTACGTCATCGAAATGAAGCCCATGGAGTCGGATCTCATCACGGTGGACGCCGCGTCGTTGGCCAACGACATCAACCGCACCGGCCACGCTTCGGTTTACGGGATCTACTTCGACACCGGCAAGGCCGATGTCAAGCCTGAGTCCGACGCGACGCTGAAAGAGATTGCCGAGCTGCTTCAAGGCGACGCCAAGCTGAAACTCTATGTCGTCGGGCACACCGACAACCAAGGCGCGCTCGACCTGAACATGGACCTTTCGCGCCGGCGCGCCGAGGCGGTGCTGGCCGCGCTCACGACGAAGTACGCGGTTCCGGCCGGCCGGCTGCGAGCCTACGGCAGTGGCCCCTACGTTCCGGTGGCGTCGAATGACAGCGAGGACGGCCGCGCCAAAAACCGCCGCGTCGAGCTGGTGAAGCAGTAAGGCATGCGGGGCGGGAACCGGCTTGCCGGAACGGTCCAGCACCCGTGGCGGGGGGCGGCGTGCAGGGCGGTCCCATTTTGAGGCAAACTGTTAGTCACCCTCGTGACTGACATAGCGATTGACCTTGCCGGCGACGCGGACCGGGAGTGGTGCGCGCAACTCATGGCATCCAGCGAGCCCTGGGTCACCCTGGGCCGCGATTTCGCCGCCTGTCTGGCCCGCTGCCGCGGCCCCGAGTTCGTGGCGCTCATGGCGCGCCGCGCCGGAGCGCGCTGCGGCTTCGTGCTGCTCGACCCGGCGGGCGTGGCCGGTTCGCCGTACATCGCCTCCATCGCCACCAGCGCCGCCGTGCGCGGGCAGGGCATCGGGTCGGCGCTGCTCGACGCCGCGGAACGGTGGCTTCCCCAGGCGCGCCACATGTTCCTGTGCGTCTCGTCGTTCAATACGCGGGCGCGGCAGTTATACGAGCGCCGCGGTTACACGAAAGTCGGGGAGTTCCCGGATTACGTCATCGCCGGCGCCTCCGAGATTCTGATGCACAAAAGCCTGGTGCGGCCGTGATGCGGCCGTGGCGGCTGGTGGCGCTGCTCTCCGCCACGGCCACGGCGAGCTACCTCTGCCGCGTGAACGTCTCGGTGGCGGGAGTGCTCATGATGCGCGAGCTGGGGCTCTCACAACAGGCGATGGGCCGGGTATTCAGCGCATTCCTGGCGGGCTACGCGGTGTGCCAGATTCCGGGTGGCATGCTGGCGGACCGTTTCGGGGCGCCGCGGGTGCTGGGTTGGGCGGCGCTGGCATGGGTGGCGGCGACGGGTTGGGTGGCAGGCGCAGGGGCGAGCGTCGTGGCGCTGCTGGGTGCGCGCTGCGCCCTGGGTGTGGCGGAGGCGCCGACCTTCCCGGCGTCGGCGCAGGCCATTTCCCGCGCGCTGCCGGCGGCCCAGCGCGGCCGCGCCAACGGCATGGTGGTGGCGGCGATCGGCCTTGGTTCGGCGATTGCGCCGCCGCTCGTTTCGTTCCTGATGGTGCGCTGGGGATGGCGCGCGGCGCTGATGGTGTCTTCCCTGCCCGCGCTGGCGGCGGGCTGCGCGTGGATGTGGATTGGCCGGCGGGCGGTTTTGCCGGCCGAAGCCGCCCGTGCCGCCACGCCCTCGGGACGGCCCCATTCCCGCAGTTTCGTTCTGCTCACGCTGAGCTACTCGCTGCAAGGGTACGTGGGCTACATCTTCGTCTTCTGGTTTTATCTGTACCTGGTGGAGGTGCGCCATTTCGACCTGTTGCGCGGCGCGCTGTTCGGCAGCCTGCCGTGGCTGCTCTCGATCGTCTCGATTCCGCTAGGCGGGTGGTTGTTCGACCGGATTCCCTGCGACCGGCGCGCGATTCCGATGGCCGGCCTGGCAGGATCGGGCGTGTTCATCGCGATGGGCGCCCACACCGAGCACGCGTACCTGGCGGCGATGTGCCTGGCGTTCGCCACGGCGCTGGTTCTCAGCGTGGAGGGGCCGTTCTGGGCGACCATGACGGCCGTGGCGGGCGCGCGCAGCGGCGCGGGCGGCGGCGTCATGAACATGGGCAGCAACGTCGGCGGTCTGATCTCACCGGCGCTGACGCCGGTGCTGGCAGCGTCCATCGGATGGGAGGCGGCGTTGATGGTATCGGCGGCACTGGCGGTGGTGGCGGCGCTGCTGTGGTGCTGGATTCGTCCTCCGGCTACTTCTTCCCCTTAACTCGCTTGAACTCCTCGCGGATCTCCTGCAACTGGCGGGCGTGCGTCTCGGCGTGGCCGGCATAGCCCTCAAGCAGGCGGAGCAAGGTCATCGGCCCATTCCGGGTGTGGTTGCCGGCGCGCTCGAAAGCGGTTTCAGGGATTCCCTTCAGCAGCTCGTAGTTCTCCGCGCGAATGCGCCGGAAGGTTTCCAGCGATTGTTTCGGCTTGCGGCGCGCGTAATCCAGGTTACGCGCCCAGGCATCCTGGTCGAAGGCCACCAGGGTGGGGTGGTCTTCGGCGATCACCTGGCGGAAGCGATGCGCGCCCACCAACTCGGCGTCGGCCAGGTGAGCGACAATCTGCCGGACGCTCCACTTGCCTGGGGCGGGCACGAAATCCTCCTCCTCCCCAAAAACGCCGGTCAGGACCAGGGCCAGCAGCTCGGGGCCGCGGCGAAATCGTTCCAATAGCGCCGGTAGGTCGGACATGGTATCGACATCCATGGTAATCCGCGCAGCGCGGTGGTGGAAACGGCGCCGGCGCTACAATGAAATCGCACGGGTATGGCAGGACCGCTGTTCGAAGAGCCGGGCGGGTTCGATCGCGAGGGCCTCGCCGCCAAGCTGCGGTTGGCGGCATCCGAGAACATCTACATTGGCGGCAGTTCCTGGAAATACGAGGGGTGGCTGGGGCAGGTGTACACGCGCGGGCGCTACCTTTCGCATGGCCGTTTTTCCAAGCGGCTTTTCGAAACCGAGTGCCTGCGCGAATACGCCGAGACGTTCCCCACGGTGTGCGGCGATTTCGCGTTCTACCAGTTCCCCACGGAAGATTTCTGGCGTAAGCTGTTCCACCAGGCGCCGGAGAGCTTCCGCTTCGCTTTCAAAGTGCCGGAACAGATCACCTGCAAAGTGTTTCCGCGGCACGCGCGCTACGGGGCGCAGGGGGGCAAGCCGAACGAGGCATTCCTGGACGCCCGGGCGCTCGAGGGAATGTTCCTGCGGCCGCTGCGGCCGCACCGGGCGAAGACCGCGCTGCTGATCTTCGAGTTCGGAGCGTTCGGCCGAAGCAGCTTTCCGGACCTGGGCGAATTTCTCAACCGGCTGGACCCGTTCCTGGCGAGCCTGCCGCCGGAGTTCCGCTACGCCATCGAGATCCGCAATCCCGAATTCCTGGCCCGGGATTACTTCGCCTGCCTGCGCACCCACGGGGTGGCGCACGTGTACAACGCGTGGTCGAGGATGCCGGAATTGCGCCACCAACTGGCGATTCCCGATTCCGCGACGGCGGATTTTCTGGTATGCCGCGCGCTGCTGCGCCGCGGCCGGCCGTACGAGGATGCCGTGACGATGTTTTCCCCGTACACCGAGGTGAAGGACCCGAATCCGGAGGCGCGCGAATCCATGCGCGCGCTGATGGGGCGGGCGCGCGAGAACAGGCAATTCCTTTTCCTGTTTGTGAACAACCGCCTGGAGGGAAACGCGCCGCTGACGATTCTGTCGCTTGTGGAGCCGTGAAAGGCGCGGTATCCTAAACCGGACCTTTATGCTGCTGCCAATCCGGCAAAAACGGATCGAGCCGGACATCACCGTCGTGGAGTTGGCGAGCAGACTGGCGCTCGGCGGCGAGAGCCAGCGGATCGAGACGCTGGCCGGGGAGCTCGCCCGGAAGGGCGAGCTGCGGGTGATCTTCGACATGACGCGGGTGGATTCGATCGACAGCGCTGGAATCGGCCAGGTAGCGCTGGCCGCCGGCAAACTGAAGGCGTCCGGCGGGAGACTGGTGGTAGCAGCCCCGGAAGGCCGGGTGCTGGAACTCCTGACGATGAAGCAGGTCTCCGCGACCGTGACGATCTGCCCGACGGTGATGGAAGCCGCCGACGCGATGGGGCCGGCGCCGCCGCTCGAAGCGGCGTAGCGGGCGCATGTTATACTTTTGAATTCACGCCTCACCGAAGGGCCCGTAGCTCAGTTGGTTAGAGCGCTACCTTGACACGGTAGAGGTCTGGCGTTCGAGTCGCCACGGGCCCACCACTGTTTTCAAATACATACGGCCACTTCCCCGCCCTGAATACGCCACTCGGGCACAACTCGGGCACAAATTTCCGTGCCCAAGGCCGACCTTCGACGCCGGTTGATACCGTCTACCCGTACTTACCGGACTTACCGGAGGCACTCGCGTTACGATCACGATGATCGTAATCGTAGTAGCCCTATATAGGGGAATTGGTCCGGTTGCTCCGGGTGGCAGTCTCAGCCGTGTCCTTCCATCGCAGTCTCAGAATTGTCTGTTGACGAATGAAATCCGCAACTGCTATTGAGGGGGTAAATGCTGTGACTCCGGTCGCCAGAACACTTCCGTGAAGGCAATGGCAAAGCATATCGAACTCTGGGCGCTCGGCCGGCTCGTGCCGAATGTGAGGAATCCGCGAGCGCACTCGGACGCCCAGGTTGCACAGATTGCCGGCAGTATTGCGGGGTTCGGCCTGGCCGCGCGCAAACTCGACCTGAACACCGAGTCCATCGTCGCATTCTGTCCACCCATCAAAAGCCATGCAAATTGAAATGTGGCCGATTGATCGCTTCGCATTTTACGTACGCAACCCGCGCAAGAACGATGCCGCGGTTGACCGGATGTGCGCCTCCATCCGCGAGTTCGGCTTTAAGATCCCGGTGCTGGCGCGCAGCAACGGAAGCGTGGTGGACGGCCATTTACGCCTGAAGGCCGCGCGCAAGTTGGGACCGAGGCCCGGCGGCGACACGACGTGTATCCCCGTAATCCTCTGCGACGAGTGGACCGATGCACAGGTGAAGGCCTTCCGGCTCATGGTGAATCGATCCGTGACTTGGGCCGACTGGGACGAAGATCTTCTCGCTCTGGAATTGCAGGAGCTGAACGAGGCGGATTTCGATCTCAGCTTGACCGGTTTCGACCCGAAAGAAATCGATGATCCGCTGCTCGACCCGGACGACGACGATCGAGCGAATGCCGCCCCACCGGTTCCTGAGAACCCGGTGTCCCGACCCGGCGACCTGTGGCTCAGTGGCGACGGGCGTAATCAGCATCGGGTACACTGTGCGGATGCGACCAGCCCCGAGGCTGTGGTACGGCTCCTGGGCGAGCGCACGCCACAGTTGATGGTCACCGACCCGCCCTACGGGATCGAGTTGGATTCCGAGTGGCGCGACCGCGCCGGCCTGAACGGCTGCGGGCCCGCCGAGGCCAGCTACATGAAACACCGGACGGAGGGCCATACCGAGACGACCATCTCGGGGGACACTCGGGCCGACTGGTCCGAGGCCTTCGAACCGGTGCCGAGTCTTCAGATCGCTTACGTCTGGCACGCGTCCGCCTTCACCCGGGAAGTTCTTAACGGCCTCCTGCGGATTGGCTTCCTGTCCCCGCAGCAGATCATCTGGAACAAAGGGCGCACCGTGCTTACGCGGACCCACTATTGGCACCAGCATGAACCGTGCTGGCACGTGCGCAAGAAGAATGCGCCGTGGTTCGGGAAGGCCGGCGAGAACTCGACGGTCTGGGATGCGGCCCCGCCGCAGTTCATTATGGGCGGCTCCGACGAAGAGAAGTTCGATCACCCCACTCAGAAGCCAGTCGAGTCGATGCGGCGGCCGATTCTGAACCACACCAAGCGTGGCGAATTGATTGACGAACCGTTCCTCGGATCTGGGACGACCCTTGCCGCCGCCGAGCTTACCGAGCGCGTCTGCGTCGGCATGGAGCTGGACCCGGAGTATGTGGACGTCATAACCCAGCGCTGGCAAACTCCGGCCGGCAAGAAGGCCACGCTGGACGGCGACGGGCGGACGTTCGAGGAGATCGCCCGGGAACGCCGGAGGGAGACCCCGTGAATCGCTCGCTGCCGCGCCGAGATCGCGGCCATGGAAGCGCAGATCCGCGGCGGGCATCCGGACCTGGGAGGGCTGTGCCGGGCGCTGGCGGATTGGTCTGCGGAACTCAGGCTGCTGCTGAATGCAGGCCGAAAGGGGCGGACGATTTGAGGCGGCAGCCGGCAGAGGCACCAAAACAGCCATGAAGACGATCATCCGGCGCGTTTGCAGGTTGGAAGAACGGAGTGGGATTGGAGACCCGGATGCAATCGAGCAGACACGGCGTTTGATTGAAGAGCTCGAAGCGGGCCGCCGGCGTGCGGCGGAAGTGCGGGCACGCGTTGAGTGCGACTACCGACGGCCAGATGAAGACGACTGGGAAAGCCCAACCTGTCCAAACGCGGCTGCCGGCGTTACGCTGTTAAAAGGGTCATTCGGCATGCATGACTTTCTCACCAGGAAGAGCTTTCTCCGCATGGCGGCCGGAGCCGTCTGCGCCGCCGGCCGCGCCGCGGAGACTTCGTGGCGTGAGGTCCTCGATCCCCAAGCCTTCCGCCACTACATCGACGAGTTCAACAGCAAACCGGTCAGCCACGCCTCCGAGCACAACTCACTGAGTTGCGCGCTGGGCCACAACATCGCCGAAGGCCGCTGGCTGCATGACCCGCGGTTCGTCGAGCAAGATATCCACTTCTGGCTGCGGACCGGCGAAAACGGCGGCATCCGCAAGAATCTCCACCAGTTCAGCGGCTGGACTGCGCGGGCCGTCCACGACCGGTGGCTAGTCCAAGGTGACCGCGCGGCCCTCGCCGGCGACCTGGATACGTTGATGCTCGACTACCAGGCGTGGGAAAGCGAGCGGCTCACCAGCTCCGGCCTCTTCTGGCAGCGCGACGTTTCCGACGGCATGGAAGAGTCCGCCAGCGGCGGCCGCCGCGTCAGGAATATCCGGCCCAGCATCAACAGCTACATGTACGGCAACGCCGTGGCCATCGGCGCAATTGCCGCCATGGCGGGCAAAGAACCGGTCGCGCGGGAATACCGCCGGAGATCCGCCCGGCTCAAGGAGCTGGTCCAACGCCGCTTATGGAACAGCGAGGCCAGCTTCTTTGAGACACGGGTCGAATCGGGCGAGTTCGCGCCCGTGCGGGAAAATATCGGATTCACGCCGTGGTATTTCGACCTGCCCAACGATCGGTCGGGATACGAAATTGCGTGGAAGCAGTTGATGGATCCGGAAGGATTTTCCGCTCCCTTCGGGCCCACCACCGTGGAACGCCGCAGCCCGCAATTCAAAATTGCCTATGAGGGCGATGACTGCCAGTGGAATGGCCCCACTTGGCCGTTCGCGACCACCATCACCTTGAAGGCGCTGGCAAACGTCCTGAACCGGTATCGCCAGGACGCCGTCGGCAAGGAAGACTATTTCCGCGCACTCGTGCTTTACGCCGCCGGCCAGCATCGGAAGCTGGACGACGGCCGCGTGATCCCGTGGATCGATGAGGACCAGAACCCGCTCACCGGCGAGTGGCTGGCCCGCGCCAGAAAGATCCGCAAGCCCGGCTTCTATGACCGTGGAGCGTTTTACAACCACTCGGGATATGCCGATCTGGCGATCACCGGCCTGGTGGGATTGCGGCCGCGCCCCGACAACGTGATCGAAGTGAACCCCCTCCTGCCGGAAGGCAAGTGGGATTGGTTCTGTCTGGACCACCTGCTGTATCACGGGCGGACATTGACCATCATCTGGGACAAGACCGGAAAGAAATTCGGCAAGGCAAGGGCCTCGCCGTTTTCTCCGGGGCTAAAGAGTTCGCTCGCTCCGCCGGCCTGGCGCGCGTCACGGGACGGCTGGCGTGAAGCGGCGTGAATTTCTGGCTCTGGGTGTGGGCGTACCCGCGGTCTTCGCGCAAGATGCCGCGCGAACCCCGCCGCCGGCCGCGCCGCGCAGCCAGCAGATTCTCGATGAATGGAAATCCGTACTGGGCGATCCGCCGTCTGCTGAAACGCCCGGCTTCGACGATGCCGCGTGGCAGGCGGTCCGCGTTCCGCACAACTGGGAGGATTATCAGGGTTACCAGCGAAAGTCCCATGGAAACCTGCACGGTACTGCTTGGTACCGGCGCCGCATCCATGTGGACCCGGCCCAACGGGGGCGGCGGTTCTTCATAGAGTTTGAAGGCGTGGGCTCTTACGCGGCTGTCTGGCTCAACGGACATCGCCTGGGCGAACACAACGGCGGGCGCACCTGCTTCACCTTCGACCTGACCGAACATCTCCTC
The DNA here is from genome assembly GCA_049516835.1 of Bryobacteraceae bacterium. GTDB lineage: Bacteria > Acidobacteriota > Terriglobia > Bryobacterales > Bryobacteraceae > Fen-178. Next base: position 29,213 of record JBEKSR010000044.1, read on the forward strand.
TTCGACGGCCCCAACATTCTGGCCGTGCGTGCGCATCACCCGGCGATGATCGACGACCTGCCCTACGTTTGCGGCGGCTGTTGGGGATCGCCCAATACCGAAGGTTCTCAGCCGCTCGGCATTTTCCGCCCGGTACGGCTGCTGGTCACGAATCCAGTGCGGATCGCACCGTTCGGCGTTCACGTGTGGACGCCGGAACTTTCGGCCGGGCGGGCAGTGGTTCGCACCGCCGTGGAAGTGACCAACCATGGCGCGAACGCCGCTCCAGCGGCGGTTCGCTCCACGATCCTCGACGCCGCGGGCCGCGTCCTTGCAACCAGCGACACACCGCCCGTGACTCTGGCGCCCGGCGCCTCGCACGTGTTCGAGCACGCCAGCACGCCCATCGATCACCCCCATCTCTGGTCGCCCGACGATCCTTACCTGCACCGCGCACGAACCATCGTCATCGCGCAGGACCGGCCAGTCGACAGCATCGACAGCACCTTCGGGATGCGCTGGATCGAGTGGCCCGCTGCCGGTGACAGCGATGCCACTGGCGATGGCGGCGGCATCGATCCGGCCAAGCTTACGGAAGCGCCCACATCCGCCAATCGTTTCTTCTCCCGCAACACCGGCAGGCCGATTGATTCCAAGATCCAGATTCAGCCGGTGCAGGTCTTCATCCCAACATGCACCGCGGAATCGGCCACTGTGCGCGTCCAGACTCCGGTGAAAAACATCGGCGAAGCGGCTGTGCGAGTGAAGCTCTCCTCGCACATTCGGAATTTCGCGGGAACCAAGTTCATTTATTCGATGGAGTCGGAGCGGGTAATTGCGCCGGGCGCCACTTACACGTTCGATCAAACCAGCCCGGAAATTCGATTCCCCGAATTATGGAGTCCCGCGCGGCCCTATTTACACGTGGTGGAATCGGTCGCCTCGGGCCCAGTCGTCTTCGATACCGCCGAAACGTCCTTCGGCATCGCGGCCGGCGCCGGCCTGGCCAACAAGGGGAACGCCTACGTTGCCGGAGCCACCGGCGGTGCGTCACAGCGCGGCTCGCAGTTTCTGCTCAACGGCAAGCCATTTTTCGTGAACGGCATCGGCGAATATGAGCACTTGCTGGGCAGCGATCACGCCTTCACCGACGAGCAGATCGCCGCGCGCATCCGGCAAATCAAGGCCGCCGGTTTCAACGCGCTCCGCGAGGCTCACCATCCGCATAATCTGCGTTACTCCGAACTCTGCGACCAACTCGGCTTGCTTTGCTGGCCGCAGGTGGCGGCCCACATCTATTTCGATAGCGACCGCTTCCGAGCGAACTACCGGCAGGCCGTGCGCGAATGGGTGCGCGAGCGGCGCAACAGTCCGTCGGTGGTGCTCTGGGGCCTGCAAAACGAATCTTCGCTGCCCACCGCGTTCGCGCGTGAGATGAGCCAGCTCATCCGCGATCTCGATCCCACCGCCTCCGCGCAGCGCAAGATCGTCACCTGCAACGGCGGCACCGGCACGGATTGGAATGTCCCGCAGAACTGGCTGGGCACCTACGGGGGTAACGTCAACGATTACGGCTCCGCAGTTCTCGATCAGCGGCTGGTCGGCGAGTATGGACAGTGGCGCACCGCGGAACTCCACGCCGAGGGCGACTGGGCGGCAAACTGGAGCGCCAAACAGGGTGGTCGCGTGGTGCCCGAAGAGTTGTTCACGTACTGTCTCGAAACCAGGGTCCGTCTGGCTGAAGAGCGGCGCGGCCAATTCTGCGGCCATTTCCTGTGGATCTTGAGCAGCCACGCCAATCCAGGCCGTCCGGAAGAAGATTGCCGCGATGGCCTCGGACTCAACGCGGTCGGCGTGGTCAATTACAAGGGTCTCCTCACCTCGTGGGGCGAGCCCGTCGACGCCTGGTACATGTACCGCGCCAACTACGCGCCCGCGGATCGGCAGCCCATGGTGTACATCTGCTCGCACTCGTGGCCGGACCGTTTCGAGGGCCCGGGCCCCAAGAGCAACATCGTGGTGTTTTCAAATTGCGACGAGGTAGAACTCTTCAACGACTATCGCGGCTCTTCACTGGGCATCCGCAAGCGCGGGCCGAGAGGAACGCACTTTACCTGGAACCAGGCCGATATCCGCTACGACACGCTTTACGCCGAGGCTCGTATCGAAGGCCGAGCGGTGGCGTCCGACACCATCCACCTTCACAACCTCGCGGCGGCGCCGAACCAGGCAGAGCGGCGCGCCGCTCAACCGGACAACACGGCCGCCGCACCGAGCGCGGACTATCTATATCGCGTCAACTGCGGTGGCCCCGATTATACCGATGTTCACGGCCATGTCTGGATGGCGGATCGCGATTATGAGCCCGGCGCGTGGGGCTCTGTCTCGTTTGCCCACGGTCTCGATCCTCGCCTGGAGCCTCGCTATGCCAGCCAACACCGGGTTCACGATCCCATCGCCGGCACGCGCGATCCCGAGCTTCACCAGACTTTTCGCTACGGCCGGGAAAAGCTGCGCTACCAATTTCCGCTGGCGAATGGGTCTTACGAAGTGGAGCTGTACTTCATCGAACCGTGGTACGGCACCGGCGGCGGCATGGATTGCAGCGGCTGGCGGATTTTTGATGTCGCCTGCAACGGCCGGACCGTCCTGCCGGATCTGGATATCTGGAAAGAGGCGGGCCATGATCGCGCGCTGAAGAAAGCGATCTCCGTGAAGATCATTAGCGGATGGTTGGAGATTTCATTCCCGCGCGTCAAGAGTTATCAGGCCGTCATCTCCGCCATCGCGATATCAAGGCTGCATCCGTGAGATATGCTGGAACCGTGAATCGACGTGAGTTTCTGCAAACCGGCGCGGCCCTCACCGCGGCCGCGCAACCGGCCCGGACCGAGAGCGTTGCCGGCGCGGCCCCACAATGGATCGCCATAGCCGAATCCTTGAAGCCGAAACTGCGCGAGACCGTACGCCAGCCCGAATCGCTGGTGCGCCCCGTGGCCGACAACGCTGCATTCCTGGGCTGGCGCATAGAGCGGGCGGGCGCGGCTGCGCAACTCGCCGGCCGCTCCCTGCGGCGCGGCGACAGCTTCATCCTGGATTTCGGCGGCCATCTCACCGGACATCTCAACTTCTCCATCTCGGGCGAAGGTTCCGCGGTGGATTCGCCCGTTCGCTTGAAGCTCACCTTCGGCGAAGTGCCCGGCGATATCGCCGTGCCGCTCGAGACCTACGCGGGCACGCTCAGCCGCGCCTGGCTTCCGGACGAAGTCGTCAATGTCGATTTCCTCCCGCAGAAGGTCCGCCTCCCGCGGCGTTACGCCTTCCGCTACGTGAAAGTCGAAGTCATCGATACGTCGCCGAACTTCGCCGCGCGCTTCGCCGATATAGAAGCGACCGCAGTCACTTCCGCCGGAGCACAACCCGCCGCGATCGCCGCCGGCGCGCCGGCCTTATTGCGACGCATCGACGAGGTCAGCCTCGACACCTTGCGCGACTGCATGCAGACGGTTTTCGAGGACGGTCCGCGCCGCGATCGCCGTTTGTGGATCGGCGACCTGCGTCTGCAGGCGCTCACCAACTACGTCACCTTCCGCAATTTCAATCTGGTCAAACGATGCCTCTATCTGTTCGCAGGGCTGCCCCGCGAAGACGGCCTGGTGGCGGCCTGCGTTTATGACCAGCCCCAGCCGCTCTGCGGACGCCAGTACATCATGGACTACTCCGCGCTGTATGCCGCCGCGGTCCTGGACTACGTTCGCGCCACGCGGGATCTGGCTGCGGCGCGGGATCTTTGGCCGGTGGTGGGCAGACAGATGGAGATTCTCGGCCAGTTCGTCAACCGCGACGGCCTCTTCGTCGATCCCAGAGACTGGTGGCTGTTCATCGACTGGAACGACGACCTCGACCGCACCGCCCCCATGCAGGGCGTGCTGCTGTACTGCTACCAAGAGGCCCTGGAATTGGCCAGGCTGGCCGGCGCGGAAGGCGAGGCGGCCGATTATCCCGATCGCATCCGGCGCATGACCGCGGCCGCGCGGGAAGCATTCTACAGCCCTTCCCAAAGCCTGTTCCTGAGCGGCCCGGCCAGGCAGGCGTCGTGGGCCACCCAAGCTTGGATGATTCATTCCGGCGTCGCTTCCAAACAAGAGGGCAGCGCAGCGCTGAAGGCGATTGCCGCCAGGCGGGACGCCGTCCGCCCGGTGACGCCGTACCTTTATCACTATGTCGTCGACGCCATGCTGGCGTGCGGCATGAAAGCGCAAGCTCTGGAACTCATTCAGTCCTATTGGGGCGGCATGGTCCAGGCGGGAGCCGATACGTTCTGGGAGGTCTACAATCCCTCGAACCCGTCGCTCTCGCCCTACAAGAGCCTCCTCGCCAATAGCTACTGTCATGCCTGGAGTTGCACGCCCGCGTATTTCCTGCGCGGGCGCGGGCTCCTCTGATTGCTTCTGCGCCGGAGGCGCGGTGGCGCCCTGCCAAGGGCCTAGAACTTCAGCTTCAGCCCCATCTGGATCTGCCGGCACGTGTTGGCTTGGCCCGTGATGGCGCCGAAGGACGACGACGTCGGGGTCACGTTCGCCGCGGCAAACTCCGTCCGGTTGAAAGCGTTGAACGCTTCGAACCGGAACTGCGCGAGCACGCGTTCCGTGATATG
>JBEKSR010000045.1:0-32770 GCA_049516835.1 Bryobacteraceae bacterium
CGTGTTCGTCCAGATGCGGCCACATACCAGCAAAGAACTGGGCGAGTTGGGCATCGGAAGCCATACCCAACTTGATAACACATCCGAGTAGCAGATGTAAATTTTATTTATTTACGACGCCTTACCAACTGCCCATCGGCCACGGGCGTAAGCTCAATCTGCAGTCGCGCTGGCTGGATTCCCTGGTGGGCGGCTGGCAGGTCAGCGGCGTCTATACGCTGCAATCGGGGCCGGTGCTCACCTGGGGCGATGACATCTACTATGGCGGGCCGCTAAACCTGCAGACCGCTCAGCCGAACGGCACGGCATTCGACATCACCCGGTTCAACACGGTTTCCGCCCAGCAACTGACCACGAGTTCGACTATGGCGCCGCTCACCAACATCCAGACCTTCGATCTGCAGTACAATAACCTGCGCCGCGACCCAGTCAACCAGGTCGATACCTCTCTGGACAAGAACTTCCGGTTGTTTGGCGAGCGCCGCTACATTCAGGTCCGCTTCGAAGCATACAACATCATGAATCATTGCACGTTCGGCGCACCGACCACCACGCCCACCAGCGCGGCGTTCGGCACCATCGGCGCCCAGGCCAATACGCCTAGGCGGCTGGAGACTGCGCTCCGTATAGTCTGGTAGCACCACCCACAAGGCGACCAGTGCGGCTCGTGGCGGAGGGTTCCGGAAACGGGACCCTCCCGAGGTGTCCTGTGCTACAGTGTTGCTTCCGGGATGCGGCAAATGTGCAACCCTATCCGTGATTTGGAGGCCTCATGAACTCGATTTTTGGAAGCCGGTTTCTGCCGGCGCTGTTTCTGCTGACCGGAGCGCACGCGTGGGGCGCCGGTCCTTGGTTCAGCATTCTGGATTACGGGGCGCGCAATGACGCTTCGGCGAGCGCCACGGCAGCCATCCGCTCCGCTATCCAGGCGGCAAAAGCCGCGGGCGGCGGCACCGTGTACGTCCCCGCCGGAAAGTATGTCACCGGGCCCATCGAGCTGGTGAGCAACCTGGTATTTGAAATCGACGCCGGGGCGGTGCTGCGGTTCGAGGCCTCCCGCGACGGCCTTACCTACACCAAAGGGAGGCTCGAAGGCACCGAGTGCATCACGCCGGTGCCCCTGATCGGCGGGCACGACCTGGAAAATGTCACCATTCGAGGCCGGGGAACCATCACCACCGACAACGCCCAATGGATGAACCTCGTACGCCAGCCGGACGGGGCCGCGGCGAGGACCGTCTGGACGGGCATATTGAAGGCGCTGGACTTGAAGCAGCCGGTCCCGCCGGAGGATTTCCAGAAGGCCGCCCCGTCGCTGCGTCCCTCGTTCATTCGCACCATGGACAGCAAGAATATTCTCATCGAGGGGATACACATCGTGGGGTCGTCGATGTGGGTCATCCACATTCTGTATTCGCAAAACGTCGTCATTCGCGACGTCACCATCGAGACGTTTCCAGGGACGAACGCCGACGGCATGGATATCGACTCCAGCCAGGACATCCTGATTTCCAACTGCTACCTGGACACCGGCGACGACGCCATCTGCCTGAAATCGGGAAAGGACGCCGACGGGCTGCGGGTCAACCGCCCGACGGCCAACGTCGCCATCACCAATTGCACGGTACACCACGGGCATGGGGCGGTGGTGCTGGGGAGTGAGACCTCCGGCGGCTTCCACAACATCGTGGCCAGCAACATCGTCTGCCAGGGCACCGAAAAAGGAGTGCGCATCAAGAGCACGCGGGGGCGCGGGGGCGTGATCGAGAACGTCAGGTTCGATCACTGGACCATGGACTCCGTCAACGAAGCCATCAACGTCACGAGCTACTACACCAGAGGCCCGGAAGAGCCCGTTTCGCAGCGGACGCCGGTGTTTCGCAACATCGCCATCAGCAATATGACGATCAACCGCTCGCCGCTGATGATCAACATCGAGGGGCTGCCGGAGATGCCGGTTACGGGGTTGCAAGTCAGCAACGTGATCGCCTCCGGGACGGTGGGAATGCGGGCGCACGACACGCTGGCCCTGGAACTGCATAACGTGCAGGTGAACCCCACAACAGGGCCGGCATTCCTGGTGCGGGATTCCAAGGAGCTGGAGCTGGATCAGGTGTCCACGCGCACGCCGGTTGCGGGAAGTCCCGTCGTGCGGCTGGACCGCTGCCCGGACGCCATCGTGCGCGCCAGCAGGGCTTTTGCGGGCACGGGCACGTTTCTGGCGGTGGCTCCGGGCGAATTGAAGAGCATCGTGCTCGAAGGCAATACGCTCGGCCGCGCCAGGAAGGCCACTGAAGAAACCGCCGACGACATCTGGAAGTTGCCGTTGCCGGTGCCCACAATCAGATAGCGGAGCGTAACCTTGGCCCCAATTGCCCCGCCCTCCCAGTGAGCAATTTGAACGGAGCCGGGGAGGAGTGCGCCCGGTTCGCGAGGAGATCCATGGAGCGAAGATATTTTCTTATGGGCGCCGCAGCGGCGGTGACCGCCGGAAAGCGCGTGTTTGCAGGTGCCAACGACACTGTGCGCATCGCAATTGTGGGGTGTGGAGGCCGCGGCGGCAGCCACCTCCGGGAATGGACAACCCTGCCCAACGTGGAACTGGCGGCCATCTCGGATGTCGACCAGTCGCACATGGCCAATTTCGTCAAGCGCGTGGAATCCAGCGGGAAGAAAGCGCCGCAGGCCTTCCAGGATATGCGCAAGATTCTGGACGACAAGTCCATCGACGCCGTCTCCATCGCCACGCCGAACCATTGGCATGCTCTGCAGACCATCTGGGCCTGCCAGGCGGGCAAGGATGTTTATGTCGAGAAGCCCTGCACGCACAACATTTTCGAAGCGAAGCAGATTGTGGCGGCCGCGCGCAAGTACGACCGCATGGTGCAGCAAGGGAGCCAGAGCCGGTCGTCGACGGCGTTGCAGGAAGGCGTGCAGAAAATGCGCGAGGGACTGATCGGCGACGTCTATATGGCCCGTGGGCTGTGCTACAAGACGCGCAACACGATTGGACACACGCCGGTCTCCGACGTGCCCGAGGGCGTGGATTACGACCTTTGGACCGGACCGGCGCCGAAACGTCCGTTTACGAAAAACCGGTTCCACTATAACTGGCACTGGTTCTGGGATACCGGCGACGGCGATATCGGCAACCAGGGCATTCACGAAATGGACAAAGCGCGCTGGGGCCTGGGCGTCAAGTATCCGATCAAGGCGAGCGCTATCGGCGGGCACTTCATGTTCGGCGACGACCAGGAGACCCCCAACACCCTGAACGCCTCCTTCGAGTTCAACGAGAACGGCAAGACCAAGATGCTGGAGTTCGAAGTCCGCCACTGGATCACCAACCGCGAATACGCCAGTTCAGCCCCTGGCGGCGGCCTCGGCGGCACCGTCGGCAACCTGTTCTACGGCTCCAACGGCTATCTGGTCATCGACAACTACAACAGGTACTTCAGCTATATCGGCAGAGAGCAGAAACCCGGTCCGACGGCGACCAAGAACGATACCCACTTCCAGAACTTCCTGGACGCCGTGCGCGCCCACAAGCGCGAAATGCTCAACTGCGAAATCGAGGAAGGCGCGGCCTCCACGGTTCTGGTCCACCTGGCCAATATCTCCTACCGGCTGGGCCGCACCATCCATTTCGATCCCAAGACACTGACTTGCGTCAACGATCCGGAAGCCAACAAGCTGGCGACGCGGGTCTACCGCAAACCCTATATTGTTCCCGAAAAGGTGTGAACAACATGAAACGTGGATTACTGGCCCTTTGCTCCGCTGCCTGGCTGGCCCTCTCCGCCGCTGCGCAAGTTAAGATCACGCCCGGCTCCGACAAGATCGAAATCGAGATCGGCGGCAAGCCTTACAGCACTTTCTACATGAGGGGTGCGGAAGTCCCCAAACCGTATCTCTGGCCGGTGCGCGCCGCGACCGGCACCTACGTGACTCGCGCGTGGCCCATGGAACAGGTGGCCGAAGAAGAGAAGGCGTCGAAGGACCACCCCCATCAGCGCGGCCTGTGGTTCGCGCACGACAGCGTCAATGGCATCGACTTCTGGAACAACGAGGCCAGCTACAGCGAGCCTCCCAAACGCGGCAAGATGGTGTTGAAGAGAGTGGGCCAGGTCAAGAGTGGCAATAACCAGGGGTCCCTGGCGGCCACATTCGACTGGACCGACCGCCAGGGGAACGTGCTGCTCACCGAAGATCGGGTGATGACCTTCTATGCGGATCCAAAGCTGCGCATCATCGACGTTGACATCACGCTGACTTCCGTCCAGACGGTGGTGTGGGGCGACAGCAAGGATGGCGCATTTGGCATCCGGCTCCGCCCAGTGCTGGATGAGCAGGGCGGCACCGGGAAGATTGTGAATGCCGAGGGACTGACCGGGGAGAAGCAGCTTTGGGGCAAGCCCTCCAACTGGTGCGATTACTCCGGGACCATCGGCGACGAAAAGGTGGGCGTGGCGATCCTCGACCACCCGGAGAACCCGCGGCATCCCGTGCGCTGGCACGCGCGCGGATACGGCTTATTCGCCGCCAACCCGTTCGGCGTGTCGGCCTTCACCAACGACAAGTCGCAGAACGGCTCGCAGACGGTGGAGCCGGGCAAATCGCTGCGCTACCGCTACCGGGTGATCGTCCACCCGGGCGATGTTCAATCGGCCGGCATTGCGGCGCTGTACACCAGCTACACCTCGGGGAAGTGAGCGGACGTCGGCGAAAAAATCGGTTGGTAGGCGGAACCGCCTGCCCCACCTCCGAAAATGTAGGACTAGTTGTGGTGGCGCAGGCGGTTCCGCCTGCGCAAGCACATCGCCCTACGGCTCGGGCAGGCCGGTTGAGGAATCGCCTCCGCCGAGGCGTTGCAGCAGTTCTCTCACGCGCCGGCGGCTCACTTCCAGACGCACGCCGTCTTTCAAGACGACCTCGGCAATGCCTCCAGTCAGTGGCAGAACCTCCGCCACGGAATCCAGATTCACGATTGCCGCGCGGCTGATCCGGAAGAACAAGGACGGGTCCAGTCGTCCTTCCAGATCGTTCAGAGTAGGCTCGAGCACGTAGTGACGGCTGGCGGTGTGTAACCGGGTAAGCCCCATTTCCGAGGAGAAGTACACCACGTCATGCTGCGGGATGACGCGGTAGCGGTCGGTCGAGCGGGCCAGGAAACGGGCGCACGTGCCGCGCACCGTCTGCATCACCCGCTCCAGCCCGGCATCCGCTTCCGGCTGCGCCATCTCGCGCACCTGTTCCACGGCGCGCGCCAGGCGGACGCGGTTCACCGGCTTCAGCAGGTAATCCACGGCATGCAGCTCAAACGCATCCACCGCGTATTGATCGAACGCCGTGCAGAAGATGATCCTGGGGCGGGGCTGGGGGAGGCACGCCGCCACCTCCAAGCCGCTGCAACCGGGCATTTGGATGTCCAGAAAAATCAGGTCGGGCCGCAGTTCCATGATTCTGGCGATGGCCTGCTCGCCATCGGCAGCCTCGCCGACGATTTCGACGTCCGGAATCGCGCCCAGCATCTGCCGCAACCGGTCGCGCGCCGTCTCCTCGTCGTCTATCACCAGCACCCGGATCACTGTGATTCACACCTCCGCCGGCTGCGGAACCGTGGCTTGCGGCATCTCCACGGTGACCACGGTCATGCCCAACCGGTTGTCGCGCTCAATATTCAGGCTGGCCGCATCTCCAAAATGCCCTTGTAAGCGTTCCCGAATGTTGCGCAGACCGTAGCCGCCCGCGCGAGTTTCGACCGTCCGCATGGCCGCCGGCTGAAAGCCGGGCCCGTTGTCGCGGACCTGGATTCGCAGCCTGCCTTCCAGGACATTCGCCTCGATTTCAACCACGCCTGGCGTACTGATTCCGCCCACCCCATGTTTCACCGCATTCTCCACCAGGGTCTGAACCGTCATGGCGGGAATCCGGCAGTTCCGGGCGTCATCGGTGCAGGTGACGCGGACGCGCAGGCGCTCGCGGAAACGCGCCTGCTCCACATCCAGGTAGGCGCGCACGGCCTCCAGTTCGTCGTCCAGCCGCACCCATTCCCGCTCGGAGCGGCGCAACGTATATCGAAACACCTCGGCCAATTGCTCGATGGTCCGCTCGGCCCGGTCCGGATTCCCCGGAATGAGGCCGGCGATGGTATTCAGCGCATTGAACAGGAAATGCGGATTGACTTGGGCGCGCAACGCCTTCAGCTCGGAACGATGAGCGTTGAGCACGAGTTCCCGTTCCCGCCTCTCCTGCTCCAGGCGTTTCTCGCGGAGCCGTAGATTCTCGAGGAGAAACGAGAACGCTTCCGCCAGCGACGAAAGCAGCGCGGCGTCCTCGCTCAGGAATCGTACGTTGTGGCGCCGCGGCCGGACAACCATTACACCCACTGCCTGGCCCCCCATCCGTATGGGCGCGCGCATGGCATCGCCGGCCTCCTCTCCCGGGAGCATCCGGGGACCATCGAGCGCGACCTCGGCCTCGGACTGAAAGATCGTGCTCAGATGTCCGGCCGCCCGCTCCACAAGCTCAGGTCCGTCGATGACGCCCTGCAATCCGTCGAGAAAGTACTGGCTCGCCTCGGCCGGGGCAAAGCGGCGGCCGAGACACAGCCGGTCCAGCCAGACCGACAACTTGCGATGCCCCCAAGGAGCCAGCAAGACAATCGGCAAGACCGACGCCGCCCACGTCAAGGAGCTGAACCAGGAGTTCCGAATCAGGTTCGTGAGCCGAAACAGCCAGGGCGTTACGAAGACGAAATACAGCGTCAGAAGGAGAAAGGAACAGAAGACGAATGCTCCCTTCTTGATCAGAACATCGAAGAACGTGAACCGCTCGACGTAGTAAGTGACAACAAAAAGGAAACACAAGGCAAGGGAGTCCAGGGGCAGATCGAGCCAGGGGGGACGCAGAGCTGCGCCCAGGAGGCACAGGCAAGCCAGAACGGCGCAGAGCGATATCAACCAGCGGCGTTGGTTACGCTCGAGAGCGCTGCTTCCGTCCCGCCTGGAAATCCACAACAACGCGCCGCTCCCCACGGCGGCGCAGCCCATAAGTCCCACGAAGACCACTGCATGATACAGGTTCGTCCGGATGGCTTCCGCCGCGATCTCCAGCGCGCTGATGGCATACATCAATTCGCTCGCGATGATGGTGAGATACAACGCCGCGAAGACGATGACCAGCGCGATGTAGGCGGAGCCGCCCCACTGCGTCCTGCGCCTCCGGTACTGCCGAAGCGAAAGAACGGACATCAGGGCAAACAAGATCGCGTTGAAACAATAGAGCAGATTCAACGCCAGATAATAGTACTTGTTCACGGGTGGCTCTCTGGCTCCATGCTAGCGTAACGTGGGGCAGGCCATCGTTTTTGTGGCCTGCCAGCCAATTCACGGCATATCAGCATACTTCACTACGCCAGGAGACGCCAAGCCAATTCGGAGGACCGGTGGCGTTCACGGGATGAGTGGCCGCCGGTGAACCATGGCTGGCCGTCCGATTTCCTTGAAATAACCGGCCCGGTTGAACGCATTGTCGGGTAGTATGTTGGCATGTCGGGTTCTATAGGGTTTCTCTGCCTGGCCCTCCCTTTGTGCGCGCAGCAGGCGCCGGTTTTTCGGACGGAAGCCGCCCTCGCCCTGGTCCGGTTTCACGTTGTGCGCAAGCACAGCTACGTCGACGGCCTGAAGCCCGAAGACGTGACACTGCTGGAAGATGGATCGCCCCGCAAGGTCAAAGTCTTCGAGGGTGGCCGGCTGGCGCCGCGCACCATTCCCATCGAGATGACCCTGCTCTTCGACACCAGCGGCAGCGTAACCGACGCGGGGCTTCTCGATCCGCTGGTATACAAAGCCAGCCTGCTCGACAACCTGGAGGGCGTGCGGCTCGCCGTCTACAGCTTCACCTCCGCCTTGCGCCGGCAATGCCGGCCCACGCGCGATCCGGCCGAGCTCGCCGCGGCGCTCCGGCGTGTGCTCGATTCCCGGCCCGGCCCCCAGGTGGAGAACATCCCGTTGCAACTGCCTCCGGGGCGCAAGGGCGCTGAGGGAACCTGGCTGTTCGAAGCCATCATGGCCGCCGCCAGGAACGCCGCTGCGGAACCGGGTCAGGCCACCCGTATGCTGGTCGTTTTCTCCGACGGCTTTCCCACCACCAACACACGGCCCGAGGACGCCTTGGCGGTGCTTTCCGAACTTGGAATTCCGGTCTACCCGGTGGTGCTCGGCCACGCCAGCATTGCCGCGATGAAGGCCGGTGGGCAGATCGGATGGCCGCGGATGGCGGAGTTGTTCATGGCCGATTTCGCCCGCCTAGCGGAACTGACCGGCGGCCGCTCCTTCGATCCGCCGGTTATCGATGTCGCGGTTGTCCGGCAGATCCTCGCCGCCATGGCGGGGCAGGTCCTGTGCGAATACGTGGTGGGCTTTCAACCCGAGCAGTCATCGGGGGCGCCGCGGCCTCACCGCATCCAGGTGAAGCTCCGCTCCAAGGACCTCGGGACCCTCGAAGGAGGGTTTCGCACCGTCACGTACTGAGCACCCTCCGCGCCAGCCATTCCGTCCCAGGGGCCACTCATGCGGGGGCCGCCGCCAGTCCTCCGATTTGAGTTGGTGTATTCTTCGGACTGTCGTAAGCTGGATTTTCGTGAATCAGACCAGTCTGCCGCGTTTTCGAAAAAAGTCTCCGCATGAGTGCGGAGACGGCAGCCTGAGAGGCTGCGCCACCTTGGCTATTCTGGCCGCAGGACTGGCTTTTGGCCAGTACGTCAACCAGGAGATTTCGGGCTTTGTGCTCGACCCGACCAATGCAGCCGTGCCGAACGCCAGAATTTCGGCCCGGCACATGGGCACGGGGCAGGTCCGGACCACCGAGTCCGACGCCCGGGGCTACTACGCTTTTCTCAACGTCCCCATCGGCGAGTATCAAATCGCCGCGGAAGCCACGGGCTTCAAGAAGTACGTCCAGACCAACGTGGTGGTGACCGTATCCGCCAAAGTGACGGTCGCCATGCCGCTCACGGTCGGCGACATCCACGACTCCATCACGGTGGCTGCGGATGCGCTCCAACTGGATGCCAGCAGCGGCGAGATGGGCCGGGAGATCACCGGGGAGCAGGCCACCGGTCTCCAGTTGAACGGCCGCAGCTTTGCGCAGTTGCTGTCGTTGCTGCCGGGTGTGTCCACTCTCTATCGCACTCCCATAGATCTGCAGACCGGCGCCACTAATGCAGCGCAGTCGGTCAACGGTTCGCGGCGGTCCACGCTTTCCTGGAATGTCGATGGCGCCGACAACAAGGACAATGGCGGCCAGGGCAACGTCTTTATTCGGGTGAATGTGGACGCCATTGCCGAATTCAAGGTCCTCACCAGCAACTACAGCGCCGAGTACGGGCAGAACTCCGGCGCCATGGTCAACATGGCGCTGAAGAGCGGCACGCGCGAGTTTCACGGCAGCCCTTACGGGTTTACGCGAACGCGCAACGGCAACGCGGGCTGGAACCTGGGCGGCCCCATCTACATTCCGCACCGGTTCAACACCGCCAGGAACAAGCTGTTTTTCTTCGTCAGCCAGGACTTTCTCGGGATGCAACCATACGTGTGGACTCCCATCAGCGTGCCCCTCATGGACCAGCGCAATGGCGACTTCTCAAGCCTGGCGCAGCCGGTGACAGACCCGGCGAGCGGCCTGCCTTTCCCCGGCAACATCATCCCGCCCTCGCGTGTCGACCGGAACACCAGCCGCTTGTTGGCCATGGCCCCCAAGCCCAATAACCCCGACAAGCCCTACGAGTACGATTACTCCTACTTGATTCCGACTTACGACAATCAGTTCCTCCAGAAAGTGGATTACCACGTCAACGACAAACACCAGTTGGCCGTACACTATCTGCTCGACTACTTCCACCAGGTCGAGGGCCAGCAGGCACTGACGCTGTGGGACCGCCGCATCCCCGGAATCAGCGCGAGCGCCAAGTGGACATGGACGCCCGGCGCCAGAATGGTGAACACGCTGCAGTTTTCCTTCAGCGGCAAAGACATCGTCGATAACAATTTCAGTCCGAATTCGGCCTTTACCAACGATGTCACGCGCCAGGGCGCCGGCGTGAACAACCCCATGCTCTACGGCAACGCGCGGCAAATTCCGGACATCTCGATCCAGGGATATTCCCTCCCCGGCGTAACGGCGCGGGACTGGCGCGAATTCGAGCGCCTCTTCCAATGGAAGGACGATTTCTCCAGAGTGGCCGGCACCCACATATTGAAGTTCGGCGTGCTGGTCTTGCGCAGCCGCAAGAACCAGGGCAATCTCACCCCCATAAATGGCTCGTTCAACTTCAAAACCGGGCACAGCCTGAGTTCGGGGAACGCCTTGGCGGACGCGGTCCTTGGCAATTTCAGCACCTACACCGAAGCCAGCGGTACGAACGAGGGCTGGTTCCGTTTCACGCAGGCTGAATTCTACGCCCAGGACAATTGGAAGGTCTCGAGGCGGCTGTCGCTGGACCTGGGCGTGCGCGCCCAGTACATGCAGCCGCAGTACTCCACGCTGGCGAACGATGTCGTTTCCGACCCAGCGTTTTACGATCCGAAAAAAGCTGTCACCGTGACCGCCGCCGGGCAGATAGTTCCAAATTCCGGGGACCCGCTGAACGGGCTGGTGCTGGGCGGCGCTGGCTTCCCCAAGGCTGCTACGGACAGGTATCCCGCTTGGAACAACCCCGCTATTCTTAGCCTCTTCCGTGGCCTGCCCAAAGAAATCCAATCGTCGGCCGTGCCCATTGCTCCGCGGCTGGGCTTCGCCTACGACCTGTCCGGCAAACAGCGGACCGTGGTGCGCGGCGCCTACGGCCTGTTCTTCGAGCGCATTCAGGGCGACGCCTATTTCAACAGCGTGAACAATCCGCCCTTCGTTCAACAACCCACGCTGAACGACGGCAACATCGAGAACCCGGCCCGCGGCGCGCCGGCGGCCCTGCTCCCCTCAAACGTCTCGTCCTACCCGGTCCGCGCGGACATACCCGCGGTGCAGCAATACAACCTGAGCATCCAGCAAAGAGTGGGCCGCGATACGCTGCTCGACGTGAGCTACGTCGGCAGTTCCGCGTGGCACCTGTACCGGGGCATTCTGCCCAATCAGCTCGCATTGGGGACCATGCTGCGCGCTCCGCAAGGCGTCGACCCGAACAGCTTGCGGCCCTACCCCGGCCTGGGCGGCATCAGCCAGCTCACCACCGCGGCCAACTCCAACTACAACTCTCTGCAAGTCCAACTCCGCAAGCAAGTGCTGACCGGCGGCATGGCTAGCATTGCCTACACCTGGTCCCGGAATATCACGGACGCCACGGATTACAGCAGCGTCCCACAGGACAGCTACAACTCCAAGAATGAACGCGGCTTGAGCGGATACCACCGTGCCCATATCGTGTCCGCGAGCTACATCTATCCGTTGCCCTTCTGGCGAAAGGACGAACGCTGGTACCAGCGGACCTTGGGCAACTGGCAACTCTCGGGCATCCTCATGCTCGAAACCGGCCTGCCCATCGACATCTCCGCTCCGGGCGATCCCGCGGGAATCGCCAGTACCGGAGGCAGCCTCCGGCCCGACGTGGTTGGAGACTGGAAGGCGGGCGGCAAGACGGCGCAAACATGGTTCAACACCGCGGCCTTCAAGACACCCGCGCCCGGAACGTTCGGCAACCTGGGCCGGGGCGTGCTGATCGGCCCGGGAATCGTCAACTGGGATGCGTCCTGCCAGAAGAACTTCCGGCTGCGCGAGCGTTATACGGCCAGCTTCCGCGTGGAGTACTTCAACGTGCTGAACCACCTCAACTACTGGGGTGTGGATGGAGGCATGGCTTCGGCCAGGTTCGGCCAGGTGACCACCCGGACCGACCCGCGCACTTTCCAAGCCATGCTGCGCCTCTCGTTCTGACGCGGTTTGCGAACTTGTTTTGTGCACCCTGGGGGCATTCATCTGCATCTAGTTGCCAGGGATGCTGAAGAACACTTCGTGCAACTTGAGCGCCACTCTGGCGCTGCTCTTTCCGATCGCGATCATTCCGGCGGCCGCGCAATCTGGTGGCGTCTCACTCAGCTATATTCCCAGTTCCTCGGTTAAGCTCGAGCAGGTGATCGGCGATTGCGATTTTCAAGCGCAAGCGCAGCAGATCGTCAAAGGGCTAGCCGTGACCTGCCTGCCCACCACCAGTCAGACCGTGACGCGCTTCAACATTCTCGGTAACGGACAGGGCGGCGCGTTTGAAGCCAATGGAAAGATGATCTTCTTCTTTGGCGACACCATCAGCAAGGATGCGAGCGTGGTGAACTACCACGCCGCCGATCCGATCGCCTGGAGCACCAGCACCGATCCCGAAGCCGGGCTGCTTCTGAACTTCTACACCATCAGCGACGGCTCGCCGCTGTTCGTCAAACCGCCGGGCATCACGATGGGTCCGGACGACATCCCCAACTCCGGCATCAGCCTCAACGGCCAGATATATTTCATCTGCAACACCGGCTCCGATACCAGTTTGGCCAATCCACAAGCCGCCGATTATTCTGTTCTGGTGCAGTTCAACGAGGCGGCGCAGACCTTCACCGCCGGGCGAACCATCTCTCCAGCCGGAGGACGTTTCATCGGAACCTCCGTTCGCGCTTCTGGCACGAATGTCTGGATCTTCGGGGCGGGCCCGTATCGCGCTTCCGACATCTACCTGCAAATGGTTCCCGCGAGTTCGTTCGCGAGCGGCGCGGGAACGCAGTACTTCGCCGGCCTCGTGAATGGCCAGCCGGCGTGGGCCAACTCGGAGGCCGGCGCCGTGCCCGTGGTCGAGGATAATCCGCTCAACGGCCCTGCCTGGCCGAACGATAGTCCCACCGCCGGCAATCTCTCGGTGGTGTACTCGAGCGCCCTGAATCTGTGGCTCATGACTTATGACGGAGGCCGGCAGTCGAACAAGACCAGGGGAGTTTACTTCACCTACGCGCCGCAGCCCTGGGGCCCGTGGGCCGCGCCCCAGCTCATCTTCAACGAAGCGCGTGACAACGTCTACGGCCTCGGAGGATTCGTCCACAATCCGAACATTGTCCCCGACCCTCCCGGCGATGGGCTCAATGGCCCCGTTATCGGCAGCAACGACCCCTACACCACATCCGGCGGTACCTTCGCGCCTCTGATGATCGAGCGCTTCACCACCGTCGCCGGCAGTACGCTCAAGATCTACTACGACCTTTCGACGTGGAACCCATACACCATCGTGAGGATGCGCTCGGAGTTCAAGATCACGCAGATCAACAGCGGGGGCGTCGTCAACAACGCCAGCTATAGCCTGGTGTCATCGGCTGTCGCTCCAGGCGCCATCGCTGCTGTCTTCGGCACCAATCTGACCGACGGAACCTCCTGCCTGCCGCCCTCCTGTAACCCCACTTTTGGAAGCAATGGGAAGTTGAACACCACCATGGCGGGCGCTCAGGTCACCGTCGACGGCATACCCGCGCCCATCTTCTACGCAGCGCCTGCGCAACTGGGCATTCAGATTCCGTTCGAAGTGACCGGAACATCGGCCATCGTTGTAGCCTCCGTGGCGGGGCAGGCCGGCACCACCCCCGCGACCATCGCGGTGGCGCCGGTGTCGCCCGGCATTTTCACGGCTACCGCGGACGGTAAAGGCGCTGGCGCTATTACGCATGTGAACGGCTCCGCGGTGACACCGCAGAATCCGGCGCAGCGGGGAGAACTGGTGATTCTCTATGCCACGGGCCTGGGGCAGGTAACGCCCGCCGTCCCCACCGGCGCGTTGCCGGCGGGAGCATCCAGCACGGTCTCGCCGGTCACTCTGACCATAGGAGGAATTGGGGTCATCCCGGACTTCGCCGGCCTGGCAGGATGTTGCGTCGGACTGAATCAAATCAATGTCCGCGTTCCGACTGGTGTCAGCCCCGGCAATGCCGTCCCGGTGGTGTTGAGCATCGGCGGCCAATCCTCCAACGCCGCCACCGTTGCTGTGCAGTAGCGCCGGCGGTCTTCTGGTCTGGGCAAGCTAAAGCATGCCCCACCCTTGCTATCCTCAAAGAAGCCTAGGAGCGGCGGCCATTGTGAGAGCACTTCGTCTCTGCGCCATCCTGCTGACGGCGGTAATCTGTCTGCCGTCGCAGGACCTCAAGGAATTTGAAAAGAAAGTCACCGAGTTCACGCTTTCCAACGGACTGCACTTCATCGTCGCCGAGCGGCACGAGGCCCCGGTGGTCTCATTCCACACGTATGTGAACGCCGGGTCGGTGGACGATCCGTCCGGTGAAACGGGCATCGCCCACATGTTCGAGCACATGGCCTTCAAGGGCACGGAAACCATCGGGACCGTGAACTGGCCCAGCGAGAAAAAAGCCCTGGATGCCATCGAGGAGGCATACGACCGCCTCGAGGCCGAGCGCAACAAGGGACCCAAAGCCGACGAAGCGAGGATCGGTGTGCTCCAGGCGCAGTTGAAGATGGCCATCGACGGCGCGGAAGCCTACGTGGCGCGGAACGAGTATCTCAGCATCATAGAAACCAACGGGGGCGCGGGGGTGAACGCCGGCACCGCGCTGGATTCCACCGAGTATTACTACAGCCTGCCTTCCAACCGGACGGAGCTTTGGTTCCTGATGGAATCGCAGCGCTTCCTACGGCCGGTGTTCCGCGAGTTCTACAAGGAGCGCGACGTGGTGCTGGAAGAGCACCGCATGCGGGTCGATTCCAACCCGCAGGGCAAGCTCCTTCAGGATTTGCTGGCCACCGCGTTCGCGGCCCACCCCTATCGCAATCCACCGGGTGGATGGCCGAGCGACATCGTCAGCCTGCGGCGCGCCGACGCCAAGGAGTTCTTCGACAAGTACTACGTCCCGGCCAACATCACCATGGCGATTGTGGGAGACGTGAACCCGGCGGACGCGAAACGCATGGCTGAGCGTTACTTCAACCCGCTGCCCGCGCGGCCGCTGCCGCCGCGGCTGCGGACGGAGGAGCCTCCCCAGCCGGGGCCCAAGACCGCGGTGGTGGACTCGCCCACGCAGCCGGTTCTCGCCGTCGCCTACAAGCGGCCGGACCAGTACGGCAAAGACGATCCGGTCTTCGACGTGATCTCCCTGATCCTTTCCAGCGGCCGGACCGGCCTGCTGTACAAGGAACTGGTGCAGGAAAAGAAAATCTCGCTGGTGGCCCAAGCCGGGGCCACGTACCCCGGCGGCCGCTACCCCAACCTGTTCGTGTTCTTCCTGATGCCCTCGGTAGGCCACACCGTGGACGAGGACCTGAAGGCGCTCGACGATCTCCTCGGCCGCTTCAAGGCGCGGAAGGTGGACGCGGAGACGCTGGCGCGCGTGAAAACCAAAGCGCGCGCCGGGGTGATTCGCCGCCTCGACAACAACGCGGGGCTGGCCCAAGTGCTGGCCACCTATTATGCCAGCTACGGCGACTGGCGAAAACTGTTCACATCCATCGACGACCTCAACCAGGTGACAGCCGACGATGTGCAGCGGGTGGCCCGGCAGTACTTCGTGTTGCCCAGCCGCACGGTGGCATATGTGGCACAGCCGGGCGTGGGGGGCACCCCGGGAGGGCGCCAATGAAAAAGACGCTGGTCACCCTGCTCATCACGGCCGCATCGGCGGCCGCGCAGTTACCGCCCGTTTCGGCCCCGCCCAATAAGCCCGCAGCCGGCGCGGCGCGATCGGCCACGGCTCCCTCCTACAAGGACCTCAAGTTTCCACCGCTGCGGCCTATCCAGGTTCCCAAGGTGGCCACTTTCACGCTGCCCAACGGCATGAAGCTCTATCTGCTCGAGGACCACGAGCTGCCGATGATCAACGGCGTGGCGCAAGTGCGAACCGGGAACTTGTTCGAACCGGCGGACAAGATCGGCCTGGCCACCATGACCGGCATGGTGATCCGCACCGGCGGCACCAGGACGAAGACCGGCGAGCAGTTGGACGAGCAACTGGAAAACATCGCGGCCAGCGTGGAAAGCAACATCGGCGAGACTGCCGGCAGCGTCTCGTTCTCCGCGTTGCAGGAGAACACCGACGAAGTGCTGGGCGTTTTCAAAGACGTGATCACCGCTCCCGAGTTCCGCCTGGACAAGATCACCCTGGCGAGGACGCAGTTGCGCGGCGGGATCGCCCGCCGTAACGACGACGCGCGCGGCGTGGCGAAACGCGAATTCGCCGGCATCGTGTACGGCAAAGACACGCCGTACGGGTGGGATATGCAACACGCCACCGTGGACCGCATCACCCGCGGCGATCTTCAAGATTTCTACAAGCGTTACTTCTTCCCGGCGAACGTCATGCTGGGCGTGTGGGGCGACTTCGATACCGCCGGCATGAAGGCCAAAATCGAGAAGCTCTTCTCGGACTGGACCGTCGAGCAGCCGCCCGTGCCGGAGTTCCCCGAAGTCCGCGGCAAACCGGCGCCGGGCACCTATCTGGCGGTGAAGAAGGATGTCACGCAGACTTTCTTTTCCATCGGCCAACTGGGCGGCCAGTTCAACGACAAGGATTATCCGGCGCTGGTGATCATGGCCGACATTCTGGGCGGGGGGTTCCGCAGCCGGCTGGTCGAGCGCGTCCGTACGAAGATGGGGAACGCCTACGACATCGGCGCGGACTGGGACGCGAACTACGACCACCCCGGGTTGTTCGAAATCTCGGGCGACACCAAATCGCTCTCCACGGTCGAAACCTTCAAGGCGATTCAGGAAGAGGTGGACCGCATACGAACGGCGCAGGTGACCGAGGAAGAACTCAAGACCGCCAAGGATACGGCCCTCAACAGCCTCGTGTTCGCTTACGACACCAGGGCGAAGACCTTGAGACGGATTCTGACGTACGAGTATTACGGATATCCCACGGATTTCATCGAGCAGTACCAGAAGGCCCTCGAGACGGTGTCGCGCGCCGACGTGCTGCGAGTGGCGAAGGAGCATTTGAATCCGGCTGCCTTCACAACCGTGGCGGTGGGAAACCCGCAAGACTTCGGACGGCCGCTCGACACGCTGGGCAATCCGGTCAATATGATCGACCTGACAATCCCTCAAGAGAAACTGGAGGCGGCCAAGGCGGATGCCGCCAGCCTGGAAAAAGGCAAGCAGCTTCTGGCGCGCGCGCAACAGGCCGCAGGGGGCGCCGACCAACTGGCGGCGGTCAAGGATTACATCCAGTCCTTCGAATTCCAGACCGAATCCTCCGCCGGGGGAATGCCGGTGAAGGGAACCAACCGCTGGATCGCTCCCACCTATTTCCGGCAGGACACCGAGCCGCCCTCCGGAAAGAGATCGGCTTTCTGCGACGGCAGGGTGGGCTGGATCGCCGCGCCACAAGGTTGGGGACCGCTGGCCGGCGCGCAGTTGAAACAGGTGCAGGGCGATCTGTTCCGGCTGTACTTCCGGTTGCTGCTCAGTGACCGCATCGAGGGGCGGACCGTGAACGCCTTGGACGACAACACCATCGAGATCGCCGATGCCGCCGGCCAGACCGCGCGGCTGGAATTCGATGCCGAAACACGGCTGCCGCAGCGGGTGCTCTACGAAACAGCGCGCGCCGGTGGACCGCCGATTCCGACGGAGGAAACCTGGTCGGACTTCCAGGAGATTGCCGGAGTGAAGGCGCCGCACAGAATTACGACCATGCAGGGCGGACGGAAATACGCCGAAATGAAGGTGACCGATTTCAAGGTGAACTCCGGAATTCAACTGCAGGAGCTGCAAAAACGGCCATGAACTGGAGATCTCCGATTCTGCTGGCATGCTGTACGCTGGCTTCCGCCGCCGCGGAGACAGCCGCCGAGCGCGGAAAGCGCGTGGTCGACGAGGCCTTGCGGGCCCTCGGCGGCGACGCGTTTCTGCGGATGCAAGACCGGGTGGAGAGCGGGCGGGGTTATGGGTTTTACCGCGAACAGCTCTCCGGCTTGGCCGTGGTTAGGATCTACACGCGCTATCTGGCGCCGGTCCCAGGCCAGATCGCCATACGGGAGCGGGACGCCCAAGGCAAGAAAGAAGACAGCGTCGTGCTGTTCACGGAAAACGGCGCGTGGGAGGTCACCTGGCGCGGCGCCCGCCCGCTGACGGACCAGCGCTACTCCAACTACAAAGACAGCACCCTGCGAAACGTCTTTTACATTCTGCGGCAGCGGCTGGATGAGCCGGGGCTGGCCTTCTACTCGCGGGGAATGGATATGTACGAAAACCGGCCGGTGGAGATGGTGGACATCACCGATGCCGCCAACCTCACGGTGACGGTCTACTTCGACCAACTCACCAAGCTGCCCACGCGGCAGGCATTCAAACGCCGCAACCCGGAGTACAAAGACTTCGACACGGAGGTCACGATTTTTTCAAAGTACCGCGATGTGGGCGGCGGGGTCCAGTGGCCGTGCGCCACCCGGCGCGAGCGCAATGGAGAGAAGATCCTCGAGGTTTATTCGGACTCGGTGGTGATCAACCACGGCCTCAAGGACGATTTGTTCGCCCTGCCGGGGAACCTGAAGATTCTGCCGCAGGCCAAGTAGCAGAGTGGGGCAGGCTTTCAGCCTGCGGACCCGCTTTCCAGCGGGTCCAGCCGGCCGGAAGGCCGGCTTGCGGGCAGGATTGCCCGCCCCACAGCCCTCACCTCAAACCGCTGTGAGTCTCGGCGTGCAGCCGATACCCGTCGCTAAGGACGGTGATGAGGCCATCCTGGTCGGTGCGGTAAACTACGGCGCGATGCTGGCGGAGACGCTCGATGACATCGCGGTTGGGGAGGCCGTAGCTGTTTTCGAATCCCACTGAGATCACCGCGAAAACCGGCTCGACGGCGTTCACAAAATCCTCGTTGGTGGAAGTCCGGCTGCCGTGGTGCGCCACTTTCAGCACGTCGGTGCGCCGGATTTCATGCTCCGCCAGCATCTCGCGCTCGATGGGACGTTCCGCGTCTCCGGTGAGCAGGAACCCGTTACGCCCGTAGCCCACGCGCAGCACCAGCGAGTCGTTGTTCTTGGGGCTGTCCGTGGGGACGTAATCGGGGGGCGGGGCGAGGACCTCGATTTCGGCGCCGCCGAAGGCGAAGCGGCGCGGAAAATGCATGGGGACGATTTTGACGCCGTTGGCGGCGGCCTTGGCGCGCAGCGTCTGCCAGGTGGGGCTGTCGGGGGTGGCGCCGGTCCACAACTCCTTGGGGTGAAAATCGCCCACCAGCGCGGGGAGGCCCCCAATGTGGTCCTCATGACCATGCGAGAGCACCACCACATCCAGGTTGCGGATGCCGCGGTCCCACATGTAAGGCGCCACCACGTCTTCGCCGATATCGAGCTGCGACCTGGGTTGCTGGCCGAAGGTGGGAATGCCGCCGCCATCGACGAGCATGCGCTTTCCATCGGGGAAGACGACAAAAATGCTGTCGCCCTGGCCCACGTCGATGGCCGTCATCTCCAGCTCGCCGGGATGGACGTCGGGCGGGAAGGGGTGCCAGAGCAGCAGTGCCAGGAACACGGCGACCGCCAGCCCCGTCCCGATGCGCCACCATTTGCCGCGCGCCATGGCGGCGGCTATCAGCGCGGCCGAGAAAGCCACACCCAGCCACACCGGCGGCGTGGGGATGCGCCAGTCGGGCTCGATGCTGGCGTGCCAGTACACGACTTTTTGCGAAAGCCAAAGCAGCACGCCCGCGATCCTCGCGACCCACACCCAACCGGTGAAGACGGCGACGAATCCGACGGGCACCGCCAGGCCCATCAGCGGAACCACGAAAGCGTTGGCCGAGAGACCGGAGAGGCCGATGCGGTGGAAGTAGACCACCATGGGCAGCGCCAGGCCGGCTTGAATGACGGCGGAGATGACCGTGATTTCGTAGAAGAAAAGCAGCAGCCGGCCGGTCACGGTGACTGCCAGCATACCGGCGCGCGGCGGGAGATGCGCCACGCGGCTCACGGTTTCGGCGAGCTGGCGCATCTCGATTCGGAACTGGGCGACGCGCGGAGCGGAGTGGATATCGCGGCCGGTATCGCCAAGATCCTGGAGACCGCGCGCCAGCGGGCCGGAGGTGGCCCGGATTAACGGCGTGGCGAAAGCGCCCAGGAAGGCAACGGCCAGAAACGTGAGCTGGAAGCTGGCGTCGAACAGTTGCTCCGGGTCGAACACCAGGAAGCCCAGCGCCACCGCCGCCAGCAGGTTGAGGGGCCGGCGCTGGCGGTAGAAGTAGCCGGCGATCAAGACCAGCGTCAGGCCCGCGGCGGCGCGCGTGCACGGCGCCAGCCAGCCCGTCAGCAGGGCGTAGAACCACGCCGCCACAACCGTGAGCAGCAGCGCCAGGCTCTCAGGAACGAAGCACACGCGCAGGAAGAAGAGGAAAAAGGCAGCCAGGATGGCGACGTGCGTTCCCGAGATGACCAGGGCATGGAAGGTGCCGGTCGAGCGGTAATACTGGGTCCAGACTCGCTCGAGCTGGAAGGACTGGCCAATCATGAGGGCCTGCATCATCCCGCTCCGGTAAGTGTCACCGGGGTAAAGTCGCTCGATGCGGGCCAGAATCAGGGCGCGAAGGTCCATCACGGCCTTTTGAAATCGCGAGCCGCAGCGACCCGGAAGGATGCGGACCGTGCTGGCGGCGCCGGATGCGGTCCAGAAGATGTCCTGGCGCGCCAGGTAGCGGGCGTAGTCGAAAGCGCCGGGGTTGCCGAAGTTGCGCGGTTTCCGAACGCGCGCGTCGAGCTCGATGTTTTGGCCGTAGCGCAGCGGTGGGAGCGGCTCGTTGCCCTTGGTATAGAGAGTGACCTGTGCGCGGGCGCGCGGCTCCAGTTCCAGCAGGAAGCGTTCGCGTTCGCCGGAGATGGCGGGAGGCTCCACCACGCAGCCGCCGAGGATGACGATTTCGCGGCCTTCGGCATCGAGCTCGGGCGGAGGCCCGGGGGCGTGGGCCAAGGCGGTGAGCGCTCCGGCGAAAAAGAGGCCCAGGCAGCAGCAGGCGCCGGCCAGCACGCGCGAGTTGCGATGGAGGGCCACCACGCCAAGCACAAGGAAGGCGGCGATGGCCAGGAAAAGCTCGGATTGCTGGAACGTTGCGAAGCGGGAAACCAGTATCCCCGAGGCAATGGCAGCCAGAGGCGCGACCAGGGGATCCTTCACGGCAACCCGATTGTAGCGTATTCAATGCCGCTCGATCGAAACCACCCCGTGATCCACCAGCACGGCGTCAGTCGGATTCAGGCGCCCGTAGGATTGCCCATTCACCAGCAGTTCGTCGCCGCGGATCAGCACGTCGGCATCGCGGCACGGCATGAAACGGTAGACGGCCCGCCCCCCCGCATCTTCGAGCCTTTGTGGCGGCGGGACGCTGGTCCGGTAGCAGTCCGTCACCACCACGGTGTGCGATCCCACCTCGCTCTCGACGCGCCCCAGCAACAAATTGTTAGATCGGCTGCACCCCGATAGCAGGACCATGGCCGCCAGTACGCTGGTCTTCATCGACTCCCTTTTCTCCCTACACGCGGAGTTCGTATCCCAGCTCGCGCATCTTCTCGATGATGCGCGCGCGGATCTCGCCCACTTCTTCGGAAGAGAGCGTGCGCTCGGGCGATCCCACCGTCAGCCGGAAAGAGACGCTCTTCTGGCCTTCCTCGAGCGGCGCGCCGGAGTACTGGCGCACGAACTCAATGGATTCGAGCAACGGCCCGGCGAAAGATGCCACGGTGGCTTCCAGGTTGCCGGCGTGCTCGCGCAGGCCAGCGACGACGGAAAGATCGAAGGCGCTCGATGGGTAGCGGCGAATGGGCGTGTACTTGATTTCGCCGGCGCTCAGCGACTGAACCACCCGGAGGTCCAGGTCGAGAACCGCCGCGCGGCCCGATTCGACGAGCGACGGGTGCAGCTCGAAGAGGCGGCCGGCCGTTTGCCCCTTCCACAGGATATCGGCGGAACGCGCCGGGTGTTCGAAGGGACGCGGCTCGGCGGGGCATGCCCTCGCGCCCGGCATGAGGCATTCGGCGGCGCGCTTGATTTCGAACAGGCCGCTCGAGCCATCGCCCTGGCGGTCGTAGAGCGCGGCCACCAGGTGCGGAATTTCTTCGGGAAGGCCGCCGCCACGCTTATGAATTTCGACGCCGATTTCAAACAAGCGGAAGGCGTCCTTGTGCTTGCTGTTTTCGATGATGTTCTTCCAGATGCCCGGCAACAGTGAGGTGCGCATCAGCGCCTGGTCGGAAGCAATGGGATTGGCCACGCGCTCATGCGCCGCCGGATCGAAGCCGAATGCGCGCGCCGATTCTTCGCTGATAAACGAGTAGTTGTAAACCTCGGTGAAGCCCTGGTTCACAAAAACGTTGCGCACTTCGTGCTGGAACTTGCGCTCGGGATTGCCGGGCGGCACGGAGGACGGAATCAGCGGCGCCCGCGGCGTGATGGAATCGTAGCCCACCATCCGGCCCACCTCTTCCACCAGGTCGTCTTTGATGGCCACGTCCTTGGTGGCGCGCCACCCCGGCACGGTCACGAAGAAAATGCGCGGCTGCGGCTCGGAGACGCCAAATTCAAGCCGCTCGAGGATGCGGCGCACCTCCGCGGGTTCCACCGCGCGGCCGAGCTTGCGCTCGAGCCAGTCGAGTGGCAGTTCGATGGCCGGCGGCGCGGGGATGGCCTTCTTCTGGTCGGCCACGCCGCCCACCAGCCGGATGCCGGGCGAGGTCTCCCGCAACAGCTCGATGGCGCGCGCCAGGCCGCGCACCGTGTTGGCCGGGTCCTGCGCCTTTTCGTACCGCATCGAGGCGTCGGTGCGCAACTTGATGGCGGCCGAGGTCTTGCGAATCGAGGACGCCTGAAAGTTGGCGCTCTCCAGAACTACGCGCGTGGTCTTCTCGCCGATGGCGGTCGCCAGACCGCCGATCACGCCGCCCAGCGCGATGGCGCCAGCGGCATCGGCGATCACGAGGTTGGAAGCATCCAGCGGGTATTCCTCTCCGTTGAGCGCCCGGAACTGCTCGCCCGGTCTGGCGGGGCGAATAAAGATGGTGTCGCCCTTGAGCAGATCCGCATCGAAGGCGTGCATGGGCTGCGCCAGTTCGGCCATGACGTAATTGGTCATGTCCACGATGTTGTTGATGGGGTTCAGGCCGATGGCGGTGAGGCGGCACTGGAGCCACCAGGGCGAAGGCTCGACGCGGACGTTTTCGAAAACCAGCGCGCTGTACCGCGGACAAAGGTTGAGATCTTCAATCTGGATCTTGACAGCGGCCGGCCCTTCCGGCAGCAGCTCGAGCCGCGCCGGATTCTTCAGCTTGCGCCCGAGGATGGCAGCCACTTCGCGCGCCATTCCGTGGTGCCCCCACAGGTCGGGCCGATGCGTGATGGACTTGTTGTCGATCTCGATCACGCTGTCGGGGGCGCAGCCAGGCACCGCTGCCCCGATGGCGGCGTGCAGTTCGATGATGCCCGAATGGTCGCGGTTGATGCCCAGCTCGGCGGCGCTGGCCAGCATGCCATCGCTTTCCACGCCGTCGATGACCTTCTTGCCGATAGGAACATAGGCGCTGACCACACCGGGACGGCAGTTGGGCGCGCCGCAGACCACCGTCTTGCGGCCGTACGGCCCGGCATCTACCACGGCCTTGACGTTATGGCTGCCGGGCATGGGCTCGACGGATTCCACGCGCGCGGCGCGGGCGCGGTCCAGCCATTCGCCCGCCACCTCGATGCCTTCGCACTCGGCCGTCTTCATGGTGATGAGCTTTTCCAGGGGACCGGGTGCGTGATCCAGGTCCTCGACCAGCTCGCGTAGCCAGTTATAAGAGAACTTCAAGGTTAGAACTGCTCCAAAAATCTCAAGTCGCCGCCTTGCAGGTGGCGGATGTCGTCAATCCCGTAGCGCATCATCGCCAGGCGCGTCAGTCCCAGTCCGAAGGCGAAACCGTTCCACTCTTCGGGGTCGATGCCGCTCATGCGCAGCACATTGGGGTGCACCAGGCCGCAGCCCAACTGTTCCACCCAGCCGCTCTGCTTGCAGACCGGGCAGCCGGAGCCGCCGCAGATCAGGCATTGGATGTCCAGCTCGAAGCCGGGTTCGACGAAGGGAAAGAAGCCGGGGCGCAGCCTCACCGTGACCTCGCGCTTGAAAATCGCGGTGAGCAGCGTCTTCATGAAATAGATCAGGTGGCCGACCGAGACGTCCCGATCGATCATCATGCCCTCGATCTGATAGAAGGTGTGCTCGTGGGAGGCGTCCACGCTTTCGTTGCGGAAGACGCGGCCGGGCGCGATCATCCGCAGCGGCGGCCCCAGCCGTTCCATGCCGCGCACCTGCACGGGAGAAGTGTGGGTGCGCAGAAGGTTGCCGCCATCCAGCCAGAAAGTGTCCTGGGCGTCACGCGCGGGGTGATCGGCGGGAATGTTGAGGGCGTCGAAGTTGCGATATTCGGTCTCCACTTCGGGGCCATCCAGCACCGTGAAGCCGAGCGAGACGAACAGCTCCTCGAGTTCGCGCTGTATGCGCGTGATGGGGTGCAGATGCCCGCGGCGCGGCCCGGGAGCGGGCAGTGTGAGGTCGATCCATTCGGCGTCGAGGCGGGCGCGGAGAGCCGCCTCGGCGAAGTGCCGCTTCTTCAATTCCAGCGCCTCTTCGAGCTTCTGCTTGGCGCTGTTGAGCAGTTTGCCTATGCGCGCCCGCTCTTCGGGCGCGAGTTTCCCCATCTCTTTGCTGATTTGCGCCAGCGCGCCCTTGCGCCCCAGCGCCTCGACGCGGACGGCCTCCAGCTCCTCGGGCGAGCCTGCGGATGCGACTCGCGCCAGGGAACGGGATTCCAGTTCCTGTATGGACTGATCGGCCATGGTTGCGGAGTTTTCCATTGTAGCAAGGGGAGCGGCGCGCTTTTTTCTTGGACGACCCAACGTTCTGCGCGCGGCTCGTCATAGATTACATTGGAAGCAAGGGAGATTCCAGCAATGCTACGTGCGATCGTGGGCGCCGGCCTGGTAGTCTTCACGTCCTCCACGGCCCTGGCGCAGACGGCGGAGAATTCGCCGGCATTCGAAGTGGCGTCGGTCAAGCCGGCCGCGCCGATCACCGGAAACAGAATCCAGGTGATGATGCGCGGCGGCCCCGGAAGCCCCGACCCCGGCCAGATTACTTATTCCAATGTCACGGTGAAGAACGTTCTCATGAACGCGTACGGAGTGAAGGGCTTCCAGATTTCGGGACCGGGCTGGCTGGATTCCGAGAGATACGACATTGTCGCGAAACTGCCGCGCGGCGCCACCAAGGCACAGTTCATGGTGATGCTGCAGAACCTGCTGGCGGAGCGCTTCAAGCTGACGCTGCACCGGGAAAAGAAAGACTTGCCCATGTACGCGCTGGTGGTGGGAAAGAATGGTCCGAAGCTGAAGGAATCGGTGGACGACCCGCCTCCCAAAGAAGGCGACGCCCCCAAGGCTGGCGGCCCCGCCGATGGCCCGGTCGTCATGGGCAGGATGGCGATGGGAAAGGACGGCTTTCCGGTGTTGCCTCCCGGGGCGGGGGGCCGCGGCTCGACGGCGATCATGCTGATGAACGGAAATGCCCGCATGACGGCCACTAAACAGTCGATGGCCGGGTTGGCCGAAATGCTGTCGGGCCAGTTGGACCTTCCCGTGGTGGATATGACCGGACTGACGGGGAAGTACGATTACACCTTGTACTTCGCGCCGGAGGGCGGCCTGGGCATGAAGCTGGGAATGCTGGCTCCTCCTCCTGGCGAAGGAGGAGGGGGAGCGCCGATGGCGAGCGCGCCGGACGCCCAATCCAGTCCCAATCTCTTTTCCGCCCTTCAGGAGCAGCTCGGGCTAAAGTTAGAGCAGAGAAAAGGCCCGGTGGATCTGTTGGTCATCGACCATTTGGAGAAGGCGCCGGTTGAGAATTGACGGCCTCAGGTACGCGGCCCTCGCCTGGCTTGCGGTGTCTGGCCTGGCGGCCGCCGAGCATCACGGACAAGTCAACTTCAACGGCCTGCCGGTTCCAGGCGCCACGGTGACCGCGGTGCAGGCGGACAAGAAATTCGTCGCCGTGACGGACCAGCAGGGCGCGTATTCGTTCGCCGACCTGGCCGATGGCGTTTGGACCATTCAAGTCGAGATGCTCTGCTTCGCCCCCATCAAGCAGGAAGTGGCCGTGGCTTCAGACGCGCCCAGCCCGGTATGGGAGCTGAAGGTGCTGCCGCTCGAGCAAATGCACGCTTCCGCAATGCAGCCCGCCGCGGTTCAACAGGCGGCCGCGGTGGCCGGCGCTCAGCCTGCCAAGCCCGCCAAGAAAGCCGCGAACCCGAAGAGCGCAACCGCCGCCTCCAATCCGCAGGCGGGATTCCAGCGCACCGACGTGAACGCAGCCGGCGAGGGCGCGGCACAGGGCGGTCTGGGCGCGGAGATGGGAAACGAAGGCGGGGCGGCGGGCGATCTCAATCAGACCGCGTCCGACGCCATGGTGGTGAGCGGCAGCAGCAGCGGGGCCATTGAGAGACGCGCCATCGGCAATGCACGCCAAGGGCCGGGATCGATGTACCAGCGCGATCTGAGTCTCATCCTGGACAATTCGGCGCTGGACGCGCGACCGTATTCGCTCACCGGCCAGAACACGGAGAAACCGGCGTACGACCACCTGCGGGCGGGCGCGTCTTTCGGCGGGCCGCTGCTGATTCCGCATTTGCTCCCCGGGCAAGGGCAGTTCTTCGTGAACTACCAGGCAACGCGCAACCGCAATGACAGCACCAATAGCACCCTGATGCCAACCCAGGCGATGCGCAGCGGAGATCTTTCGCAGGCGATTTCCGATCCAAACACTGGGCAGCCGTTTCCAGGGAACGCGATTCCGGCGAGCCGGACGGCGCCGCAATCCACGGCGCTGCTGAAGTTCTATCCGCTGCCGAATTTTCCGGACTCCGCGGGTTACAACTACCAGATTCCGCTGGTAGGCATCAGCCATCAGGACGACGTGCAGGGACGCGCGAACAAGATGCTCAACCGGAAGCACTTTGTGAACGGCAGCTTCGCTTACCGCAATGCGCGGAGCTCGGGACCGAACGTGTTCGGCTTCGACGACACCGGCAATACCACCGGGTTCAACGCCAATGCCAACTGGCGGTACATGGCCAGCCAGCGGCTGAATTTCAGCCTGGGATATCAGTTCAGCCGCATGACGATGCGCACCACGCCGTACTTTGCGAACAGGCAAAACGTTTCGGGCGAAGCGGGGATCACGGGCAATAACCAGGAACCGGGGAACTGGGGGCCGCCGAATCTCTCCTTTTCCAGCGGCATTGCGGGGCTCTCGGACGCGGCGCTATCCCTCACGCGCAACCAGACGAGCGGCGTGTCGTTTACCGGATTCTGGATGCGCCGGCCGCACAACATCACCTTTGGCGCCGATTTCCGCAGGCAGCAATTCAACCTGCTCGGGCAGCAGAACGCGCGCGGCAACTTCACCTTCACGGGCGCGGCCACGGGCAGCGATTTCGCCGATTTTCTGCTGGGAGTTCCGGACACGAGCGCGATTGCCTTCGGCAACGCGGACAAGTATTTCCGGGCGGTGTCTTACGACGCGTATTTCACCGACGACTGGCGGGTGAGCCCGGGACTCACCATCAATGCCGGCGCGCGCTGGGAATACAACTCGCCCATCGCGGAGAAATATGGCCGGCTGGTGAATCTGGACGTAGCGCCGGGATTTGCGGCGGAAGCGCCGGTCGAGGGCAGCAACCCCACGGGTCCGCTGACGGGGCGGCGGTATCCGACGTCGCTGGTTCAGCCCGACAAACATGCATGGCAACCGCGCGTGGGTCTCTCGTGGCGCCCGTTTTTCGGAACCTCCACGCTGGTTCGCGCGGGATACGGTCTCTACTACAACACCTCCATCTACCAGCCGATTGCGACGATGATGGCGCAGCAATCCCCGTTGTCGAAAAGCCTGAGCGTACAGAACAGCCCGGCCAATCCGCTGACGCTGGCAAACGGATTTAACGCGTCGCCCTCGACCACCACCAACACGTTTGCGATCGATCCGAATTTCCGCGCCGGCTATTCGCACAACTGGAGCCTATCGGTGCAACAGGACCTGGCCGGATCGATGGTCATGACCGCGACCTATCTCGGGATCAAAGGGACGCGGGCGGCGCAGGTGTTTCTGCCGAATACGTTTCCGGCGGGGGCGGTGAATCCGTGCCCGGCGTGCCCCGCGGGCTATGCCTACATGACCTCGAACGGGAATTCGACGCGCGAGGCGGGGCTGGTTCAATTGCGGCGGAGGCTGCACAACGGCTTCACGGCGAGCCTGCAATATACATTCGCGAAGGCCATCGACAACGCGGCGTTGGGCGGCAGAGGCCAGGGAAGCCAGGTGATCGCGCAGAACTGGCTCAACCTGGACGCGGAACGCGGGCTTTCGAATTTCGACCAGCGCCACCAAGCGACCGCGCAGGTGCAATACACCACCGGGATAGGAGTCGGTGGCGGAACGCTGTTGCGCGGCTGGGAGGGGGCGGCTTTCAAAGGGTGGACGTTCATCGCGAACATCACGGCGGGCAGCGGAATGCCGTTGACCCCGGTTTATGTAGCGGCGGTGCGGAACACGGGCGTGACGGGCAGCATCCGGCCGGATTACACCGGGGCGCCGGTTTATGCGGCTCCGGCGGGCCGCTTCCTGAACCCGGCGGCGTACGCGGCGGCCGCGGCCGGGCTGTGGGGCAACGCGGGGAGAAACTCGATCACCGGTCCGGACCAGTTTGCGCTGAACGCTTCGATGGGGCGCTCCTTTGGGGACGTCGACCTGCGATTCGATTCCACCAACGCGCTGAACCACGTGACGTTTCCTAGTTGGAACACTTCCGTGAACAGCGCCCAGTTCGGGCTGCCCAATGCGGCCAATGCCATGCGCAGCGTGCAGGCCACGCTGCGATGGAGGTTCTGAAGCATGGGACGCGTGAGAGAACTCAGCTACGCAGGCGGAACCGCCTGCGCCACCACAAGAAGCCCCGCATTTTCAGAGGTGGGGCAGGCGGTTCCGCCTGCCTCGCCCGCTGGCGGGCGGTTCTTTCACGGCTCCTTAGCGAGCGGATGCGCAAGGATCTTGCTCGCAACGGTGCTGTCTCTCGGTCTGCTGGCGCGGGCGCCGGCCACCGGGCCGCAGAAGGCGGCGCAGCCTTCGAGCGGGCCGGTGAAGATCACGGTGAACACGCAACTGGTGGTGGAGACGGTTTCGGTCACGGATAAGAACGGCAAGCCGATCGAGGGTCTGACCGCGAAAGATTTCGTGGTGACCGAAGACGGGGTGGCGCAGACCGTCAGTTTTTGCGAATACCAGAAGATGCAGGAGGCCGCGCCAGCGGCGCCGGTGGCGGCTGCCGTGCCGGCTCCGACAGCGGCACCGGCTGGAGACCAGGTTGCGCCGGTGACGCGGGGCCAAATCTCGCCCGAGCGGCCCGGCGATGTCCGCTACAAAGACCGGCGCCTGCTGGCGCTGTACTTCGACATGAGCGCCATGCCGGTCCCGGACCAGTTGCGCGCGCAATCCGCGGCCGTCAAGTTCATCAGGACGCAGATGGCGCCGCCGGACCTGATGGCCATCCTGTCGTTTTCCGATGGCGTCCACGTGCTGCGGGATTTCACCGACAATCGCGACGACCTGGAGAAGACCATCTATAAACTGTTTGTCGGCGAGGCGCAGGGATTCGACTTCACCGACGCCGACGACAGCAGCGCCGATACAGGCACGGCATTCGGCGAGGACGATAGCGAATTCAACCTCTTCAACACCGACCGCCAACTGGCCGCTTTGCAGACGGCGGCCAAGATGCTGGGCGCGCTCAACGAGAAGAAGGTGCTGATCTACTTCGCCAGCGGCCTGCGGCTGAGCGGCGTCGACAACCAGGCGCAGTTTCAGGCCACCACCAACGCCGCCATTCGCGCCAACGTGTCGCTGTATTCCATCGACGCACGCGGGTTGGTGGCGCAGGCTCCGCTGGGCGATGCCACCCGGGGATCGCCGGGCGGGATCGGGATGTATTCGGGCAGTTCGGCGATGGCGAGCGCCAACAATTTTCAGAAGTCGCAGGATACGTTGTACGCGCTGGCGGCGGATACGGGCGGGAAGGCGCTGCTGGACAATAACGACCTGTCGGTGGGAATCGTGCAGGCGGAGCAGTCGATTGGGAGTTACTACATCCTCGGCTATTACTCGGCCAACCAGAATCTGGACGGGCGCTTCCGCCGGATCAAGATTACGTTCGGCGGCGACCCATCCGCCAAACTGAACTATCGCCAGGGTTACTTTGCCGGCAAAGAATTCGGCAAGTTCACCACGGTGGACAAGGAACGGCAACTGCAGGATGCGCTGATGCTGGGCGATCCGATTACCGAGTTGACCATCGCCATGGAGGTGGACTATTTCCAACTGAATTCCGCCGAGTATTATGTGCCCGTGGTGATGAAGATTCCGGGTAGCGAGCTGGCGCTGGCGCGGCGCCGCGGCGCGGAACATACGCTCATCGATTTCATCGGCGAGGTCAAGGACGAGTACGGCGCCACCATGGCCAACGTGCGCGACAAGGTGGATATCAAGCTGACCGGCGAAACCGCGGTCCAGCTCGCCCGGCAACCCATCCAATACGACACCGGCTTCACGCTGCTTCCAGGGGCTTACACGTTCAAGGTGCTGGCCCGCGACGACGAGACAGGCAGAATCGGGACCTACACCAAGAACTTCGTCATCCCCAACCTGAACAAAGAGCTGAAGCGGATTCCCATCAGCTCGGTGGTGCTGAGCGGGCAGCGCGTGGACCTGAAGGATGCGCTGTTCAGCGCGAAGGACAAAGGGCCGGTGGTCAACCCGCTGATTCAGGATGGGCAGAAATTGATTCCCAGCGTGACGCGCGTGTTCAGCAAGAGCCGGGACATGTATGTGTACCTACAGGCCTACGAGCGCGGGGCAACGGCCATCCAGCCGCTGGTGGCCTTCGTGACCTTCTACCACGGGCAGACCAAGGCCTTCGAGACGCCGCCGCTGGCGGTGACGGAAGGGTTGGACCCGAAGTCGAAAGCGCTGCCGCTCCGTTTCAGCCTTACGCTGAATAAGCTGCCACCGGGACGGTACGACTGCCAGGTGAGCGTGGTGGATCCGAACGGGCGGAAGGCGGCCTTCTGGCAGGCGCCGGTCCTGCTCGTGCCGTAGAATGAAACCATCATGATGGCCAATGGCAAGGTCGCGCTGGTGACTGGCGCCGGCAGCGGCATAGGCCGCGCGGCCAGCCTCGCCCTGCACTCCGCGGGCTATTCCGTGGTGCTGGCCGGGCGGCGGGCCGCGGAACTCGAGCGGACCGCGGCATCGGCAGAACCCTCCGATGCCAGGATGCTCCCCGTGCCCACCGACATCGGCCAACCCGACAGCGTCCGGGAGTTGTTCGCCAGAACCAAAGAGACTTTCGGCC
Source organism: Bryobacteraceae bacterium (assembly GCA_049516835.1). Taxonomy (GTDB): domain Bacteria; phylum Acidobacteriota; class Terriglobia; order Bryobacterales; family Bryobacteraceae; genus Fen-178. The sequence goes on from JBEKSR010000045.1 coordinate 31,438, forward strand.
GGTTGGACGTGCTCTTTAACAACGCCGGCCTCAGCGCACCCGGCATTCCCATGGAAGACCTCACCTACGAGCAATGGAGCGCCGTGGTGGCGGTCAACCTCACGGGAGCATTCCTCTGCGCGCAAGCGGCCATCAAGCTGATGAAGGCGCAGCAGCCGCGCGGCGGACGCATCATCAACAACGGCTCCATTTCGGCGCACGCGCCGCGGCCCAACTCGGCGCCGTATACCGCGACCAAGCACGCCATCACGGGGCTGACCAAGTGCATTTCGCTCGACGGCCGCAAGTACGACATCGCTTGCGGCCAGATTGATATCGGCAACGCCGCCACCGAAATGACCGAGTGGATGACGGAGGGCGTTCTACAAGCCGACGGCACGAGAATGATCGAGCCGCGCATGGATGTGCGGCACGTGGCCGAGGCCATCGTGTACATGGCGAATCTGCCGCTGGACGCCAACGTGCAGTTCATGACCGTGATGGCCACCAAGATGCCGTTTATCGGGAGGGGGTGAAGCACTGGAATCCTGTCCCACCACCCAGCATAACCCCTCTGCTAAGCGCGGGCCTTGCTACTGCCAACCTTGCGCAACTCCAGCACCAAGCGCAAGGCTTCGTTCACTGCTCTTTCGCTGCGAAAGGCCTTCCGGATATCCGGCTCCAGTAGGACAAGATTCGTGCCTGCATGGTAGCGTTTCGCGTACTTGCCCCGTACCCCTGCCTTGAGCAACTGCCGCAGATCGTACTCTGGGCGTAGCTCGTCGTTCATCTTATCCCTGTGTTTCCTCATAGACTCGTCTTTCGTCTCGGGTGAGCTTTCGAGCGCTGATCGCTCATCGCCAGAGTGGTCGGGGTCGGAGGCTGTGATCGCGAGAAAATCACCCAGCACGGTAACGGCCTCGGTGAAAGAAACCTTATGCTTACGGAGATTGTCGGCCGCCTTGCCGGGGTCCCACTCGAACTCCATTCGCCCAGTGTAGCCGGTCGAAGGCTGGCTCCGCAGTTTTCTCAGATCAGCAGACGACGACCGTGGAAAACGTCCTGAAGACTGGCGGCGCCGGCGTGCCCGCCTATGCCCGGCCCCAAAATCCGGTAGTCGCCAAACGGAACCGCTCAACGGGATTCCAGCAGGTTGAGGCGGCTCCCGGAGTGCTCGGGTGAAACCGACGAGAACCGGACCCGGGACGCGTGTGTGCGCACTTCTATGCGAAGGGCAAAATAACCGGCCAATGTTCTGAGTGAGGGCTCGCGGCGAACGTCGGAAAGCAGTATTCTTTTTTCGTTCGAACCTGACGTTGCCGGGAGGGTGAAGGCCCGGCAGCAGATCGAAACT
>JBEKSR010000046.1:0-32544 GCA_049516835.1 Bryobacteraceae bacterium
GGTCCGCGCCGAGAGCGAGCTTGCCCAAAGGCTCCGTTTGTAGGGCAGACCTTTTCGATGTCTCCGCTGAAAAACAAGGAGTTAAGCTGCCCCCGACCCCCGAACTGCGAAAGATCGGTTAGCACTGGCCGAAGTCGGCGATGAGCGGGGCCGCTGACGGGATCAGTCCCTTTTTATGAGCCCGACAAAATTCGGCCCTGCGACGGGCCGGCGATTTTCGGGGCATTGGACCTCCCATACAAGATCCAGATTGAGAGCAGCAATATCACAGCCACCAAAAAGTAAAGCAACGAAGTGGCGCTAAGGCAGACACTCATGCTATAAGTCTGAGCCGCAGCTGCAATCGCCAAGGGCGCCATTCCGCCCCCGATCCAGCCGATCGAATTCATCACTCCGACCGAGGTCGCCCGCTTCTCCATTGGCACGACATCGTGAAGCGATGCCCAGATGTTCGCGTCGTAGAGACCTTTGCAGTACCCGAAACCAGTCAGCGCCAAAACGAGAACTCCCACGCTCATGGTCCAACCGGAAAGAAACAGGAACGGGACACCGAGGGCCAGTCCTATGGCTTGTACCACCATCCTGCCAGCGGGAGTTCTACGGACGAGACGGTCTGCGAGCACGCCTCCGCTCAGCACGCCGATCATGGAGGCCGTCTGCAGATACACCGTCGCGTTCAGTCCGGCCATCGAGAGGCTCATGCCGAACTTTCGATACAGGAATGCCGGAAGCCAGGTCAAGAAAATCATGGCTACGAAGTTCGCGCCAACAAACACCAGCATTAGAACAATGGCCATCGGATGAGCAAAGGCTTCTCTGACGGAACCCACCGTACCTGATTGCGGAATCCCCGCGCTCACCGGTTCGGGCCCGCGGGCGGGCTCTCGAAGCAGCCCGAGCAGCGCTAATCCCCATAGCACGCCGACGGCTCCGAACAGGCAGCAACTCGAGCGCCATCCATAGTGCTCGGCCATGAAACCGCTGACCGTGCCTCCGACAATCGTCCCCGCGTAGACGCTGGATTGATGGATCGACATGGCGCGCGAACGCGTCCGCGGATCGTGATACGCGCTGAGAAGAGACATCGATGCGGGAAAGTAGAAAGCCTCTCCGAGCCCCTGCAGAGCCCGGAAGAGTACCAGTTGGCCGTAGCTTCGGGATAGCGCCGTCGCCAGCGTAATTAATGACCAGAAAATCAGACCAATGATAATCAGCAGCTTCCGGCTGAAACGATCCCCGCTCAGTCCGGCGATCGGGCCCGAGAGCGCGTACACCCACATGAACGACGAGCCCACTATGCCTAATTGCAGATCGGAAAGGTGAAGTTCCGATTTCAGCAGCGGAAAAACGGAGAATATCGCCTGTCGATCCGCGTAGTTCAGCAGACACACGAGCCACAGCATGGCAACCAGCCACCATTTATACGTGTTCCTCAGATTTAAGACTTGCAGCGGATCACCTCGTGCCAGTGCCATTATACAGGCTCTTCGTAGAACCACGTTTCATCCACCGCTCGTGCCTGATCGAGTGATAGTTGTCCTTGTATTTCACATGAATCAAACCATCTTCCGACAAATGCAAATAATGATATGTATACGCATAGCCGCCGGCTTGAATCACCCGGTTTGGAGGCCCAGGTTGTTCCGTCAATCTTCGGACAGAGGCCAGGTCCGAAGGCGTCCTGCTGGTTCTGTCCTTGAAAGCGAGCACGAGCGCACCGTCCGGCAAGCGCGCCATCCGGCCGAGGGACTAGTAGTCCGGAGTGACCAGTGGGTCGAGTGCCGCGATCGAGAAGTCTTTTGATCTGCATAGCTGAAAGATGGAGGTTTCTTCCTCAACGATCTTTGCGCAGGTCGCTGCAATGTCGTGGGCGCAGTCGCGCGGGATGACCACGGCACCATGCCGATCAGCATGGATCAGGTCGCCCGAGGCCACTCTCATTCCGAAAACCTCAACATCCCGATCATAATCCTCCAGGTGCGCATATGCGTGTGATACGGAGATACCCGAAACAAGGAAATGAAACTTCAAGTCTCGCACTTCCTCCACATCCCGCACATACCCGTTGAGAAGTACGCCTTCGCATCCGAGTGCTTTGTGAATATTGGAATGAACTTCGCCCCAAAAGGCCCCCAGAGGCGGGGAAGACAGTTCCTGCATTACGATGACTCTCGGTTTCGGAGACGAGGCGACATAGGCCCAGTAATCACGGCGCGGGAAATGCCTGCGGGATCGGGCGGGTTGGCCCGACATGGAGATTGCAGTGCACGCGTACCCCACCATAGGCCCGAGCGCCGGATAAAGGCAACGGACTTCCTGTGTTGTAAAATAACCTTCTCGTTTGCCGGTCAGGATTTCGATGGCATTGGAGACCGTGGGTGTCGTGTATTTTCGGAGCGCGCATATCTCGTCCGCGCTGAGAAATGCCTGAGCCTTTTGGACGGGCTCGATTGTCTCAATTTGCGTTCCCATTTGTGTCCTCGTTCTAGCTAGCTAGTTCTACAATCAGATTCTAGGGCCGACAGCGGGCAACATGCAATCGAGATATTTTGAATCCGCGATTCACGCCTGGTGAATCGCCTCTTCCGCCCGGACCCAAGAGCGTGAAGTGCTGGAGGCGCAAGCTGCGCACGGCGCGCGGCTAAACCCTCTCCAGCTTCATGCAGGGCAGCGCCATACTCTGCGTCAACTCGATGAAGGCGCCAAGCGCGCGCGGCGTATAGGAACTTCTCAATTTGATCAAGGACATGCGCGCCATTAGCGGGGGCATGTCGACCGAGATAGTGCGGATCTGTCCCGTGCGCAGCTCAGCGTGCACCGCATACAGGAAGGCCATGCTGACGCCGACTCCATCCTTGACCATGGCTATTATCGCCGCCGCGCTGTCGGACCGCATGACGACCCGGGGCCGGAATCGGCACTCGTCAAAATAGTGTTGGATGATGGCTTCGATCCGAGAGCCCGATGCATACGAGATAAAAGGTGCGCTTTCCAGTTCCTTCATCGTGCAGCGCCCCCTTCGCCTGGAAGCCGCCGCGATGAAGTTAAGCGGAGCAGACCATGTCGCGACCGGTGCAAGATCCGAATGTTGCTGGGTGCCGTAATCGAGTTCAAACGTCAGATCGAGCAACCCGTCCTCCAACCCCTTGATGAGATCATCCCGATTCCCGACCTCCACGTACAGGGCAACTTCTGGAAACCTGTGGCGGAAACGCTTGAGAATTAAAGGAAGTACCGTGCTCGTGAATGCCGCGCCCGCTCCCACGCGAACAACCCCGTGTGGCGCGCGCTTCCAGTCCGAAAGGGCCTTCACAGCCGCTTCCCGCTGCGAAAGCACTTCCTTTAGGAAAGGAAGCACGAACTTTCCGGCCGGTGTGAGTCGGAGTGTGCGGTTGTGTTTCTCGTACAGTTTGGTATCAAACTCCGCCTCGAGGGACTTCAGGTGTTTGTGGACTGCGCCGGAACTGAGATTACACAAGCGGGCCGTTTCGAGAATGCTGCCATTCGTGGCCAGTTTGGCCAAGCTGGCGATTTCACGGATCTCCATATGCACCTACCTGATTCACGAATAGTGAATCTCTATTGTACAACAATTCAATTGCATTGGCGCGGCCCGCCGAATATAATCTGTGCGTGTAGTTTCACCGAGGGTGGAGGTTTTTATGTCCCGAGTCGGACCCCAGATAATAGTGTTTGCCTGCGTGCTGGCGCTGGCCGTATCGAGCGTGCCTGCCCAGGACGTCACTGGATCGATTACCGGTGAAGTCAAGGACGCCAGCGGAGCCCTGGTTCCCGGAGCCATCGTTACTGCCCGGCACGGCGGCACTTTGGCAACGTTCACCAGCAAAGCAGACAACACCGGTACGTACTGGCTCCGCAATCTGCCGGTCGGTATGTACGAAGTCAGCGTCGAGGCGAAAGGGTTCAGCCGGTATCAGGCCGTTGATCTGCGACTGCAGGTCAATGAAGTCGTACGCCTTGACGTGGCCCTTGCCGTCGGCGCCAGCACCGAAAGCGTTACCGTGGGAGCGCAGGCCGTAACCGTGGATACCACCAGCGGCGTTCTGAAGGAGGTGGTGGATCAGAGGCGCATCGAAGATCTGCCGCTCAATGGCCGCGACGCCGCGCAACTCATGCGCCTGGTCGCGGGCGTTTACATCTACGAGACAGTTGGGTATATCTCCGGAGTCACCTCGGGCGCCACGTATCCCGGAGCCACTCCTGTCAGCATCAATGGGACTCGCGGCAACACTACCAATTATATACTGGATGGGGGTACCAATAACGCTCCTTACAACAATATGCCCATGCCCCTGCCGAACCCCGATGCGCTGCAGGAGTTCAGCGTCCAGACAAGCAGCTTCAACGCCGAGTTTGGAAGACAGTCCGGCGGCATAGTCAACGCCGTCACGAAATCGGGTACGAATACGCTTCACGGCTCCGCCTTCGAGTTCGTCCGAAACCAAAATCTGAACGCGGCGAACTGGTTCTCCCCGATCGTGAACGGCCAGAAGCAGGGTGACGGCCTCAAACGCAATCAGTTCGGCGGCACCATAGGCGGCCCTGTCTTCGTCCCAAAGGTCTACGATGGCCGCAACCGCAGTTTTTTCTTCTTCTCGTTACAGGAGACCACCCTGCGCCAAAGGCCGGTGCAGTCGTCCGTAGTGGTAGGCACCGCGGCGGAGCGCGCCGGTAACTTCGGAGCACTGACGAAACAACTGCTTGACCCTCTCAGCCATCAACCGCTCCCCGGCAACATCATTCCCGCATCCGAATTCAGCCCTATCAGCCAGTATGTCCTGGGGTATGTTCCGGTTGTACCCGTAGGTAACACAGTCACGATTGCGCCGCGCAACACCACCGACGACCGGCAGGTGCTGGTGCGTGGCGACCAGCGCTTCGGTGATCGCAGCACTCTCACCGGGCGCTACTACCATTCCGGGCAACTCACCACGCCCTACCTGAATCCATTGAACTTCCTGGAAGTACTTACCGGCGGCAAGTGGCTTAGCGAGTCCGTCTCTTTGTCCTACAGCCACATCATTAGCCCGAGTGTGACGAACCTGGCGCTGTTCAGTTGGACGCGTAATTACCAGTGGATGGCACCCGTCCAGCCCCCCAAGAGCCTCCCAGAACTCGGTGTGAAGATGCACAATCAGCCGAACTACGGCTGGGGCTTCCCGGTTACGGGATACTTCTCCCTCGGCACCGGCAACACCAATCACTTTCTCACCAACGAGTACCAGGGGCTCGATACCTTTCGCTGGACGCGCGGCAAGCACCAGGTCAGTCTGGGCGCCGAATATGTGCGGGCGGCTTTGGAAATCGGCGACAACGTAGGCTCCATGGGTTCGTTCACCTTCAGCCCTACTGCTCCATTCACCGGCAATGGCCTGGCCGACCTCCTCACCGGTCATTTCAACGACATGATGCAGTACTGGGGTACTCGTCAGGAGGAGCGCGCGAACCGCACGGCGCTGTTCGTTGACGATACGATCCGCATCCACCAACGCGTTACTCTGGATGTCGGCCTGCGCTGGGAGCCCTTCTTCCCCTACACGGACAACCTCAACCAAATGGCGGTTTGGCGCCCAGGCGCACAGTCAACCCTCTATCCGAATGCTCCCTCAGGCGTGCTGTTCGCTGGCGATCCCGGTGTGCCCGACCGGCTCGTTCCCATCAAGTGGCTCAATTTCGCCCCGCGAATCGGCCTGGCCTGGGATCTGTTCGGCAACGGCAAGACGGCCTTCCGGTCCGGCTACGGCATTTTCTACGACTCCCCCGACCTGATCTGCCACGTGAATCAGCCCACGCAGGCGCCGTTTACGCCGAAAGTCGACACATTCGGGAACGCCGTGAATTCCCTCGCCGACCCCTACGCTGGAACAGTGGATCCCTTCCCCGGTGCTGCAACGCCGTCGAAGGCCTCTGTCTTCCCGCAGTACAGCGGGCAGACCCTCGAGGCGCCCGACTACCGCAATTCCTACGTGCAGGCATGGAACGCCACCATCGAGCGCCAACTCCCGTCCAATTTCGTAGTCCGCGTCTCCTATGCGGGCTCCAAAGGCACGCGGCTGGATCTGCCACACGAGCTCAATCCTGCCGTGTACGTGGCGGGCGCAACCACCGCCACCACCAATAACCGACGGATTTATGCACCCGCAATGGGCACCACCATGCTCCGCCAATCTAACGCGAACTCTACGTTCCACAGTCTTCAACTCACAGCGGAGCGACGCTTCGCCCACGGGTTTTCCATCCTGGCCAATTACCAGTTCTCCAAATCGCTGGACGACGGCTCGGCCAACAAGGGCAGCGCCAGCTATGGCGGCGATCCGCGCAACTACCATCTCCAGAAAGGGCTTTCCGACTTCAACCGGCCCCAAGTGTTCAACTTCAGCGGCGTGTGGGAAGTTCCCTTTCGGCCCGCAGCCCGTTGGCTGAATACCGCCCTCGGCGGCTGGAATCTCAACGCTGTCTCCAACGCACGCAGCGGAATTCCTCTCACGATCTATAGCGGTGTGGACAACGCCCTGTCGGGCATTTCCTTCCAGCGGGCCGATCTGATTGGGAACCCGTACATCGCCGGGCCCCGCACTAACCAGCAGTTGGTGACTGCATACATGAACCCGGCCGCGTTTGCACCCAACGCGCTCAACACCTACGGCAATCTGGCGCGAAATACGTACGCCGCGCCCGGTACTGCCACACTAGATCTCGGCTTGGCCAAGACGTTCCCGATTACCGAGCGCGTTCGCGCGATGCTCCGCTTTGAAGTGTTCAATTCTTTAAACCGCATCAATTTCGGGCTGCCGGACTCGACCAAGAGCGACGCTCTCTTCATGCACATCACCTCCGCGGGCGACCCCAGAGTCCTGCAACTAGCGCTGCGCCTGGTATGGTAGTAACCGATGAACCGTCGTGTTTTTCTAGAGTGCGGTATTGCCGCCTTTTCCAGCAAGGCCAAGGCGGCCACTACTCCAGATCGAGGAGTGAAGAACGTGACCGTGTACCGCCGGCGGGGCCGCTATGGTGGGTGGCCTGCAAACCACGGCATCTGGTCGTGGGATAACGAAATTCTGGTCGGGTTTGAAGCCGGCTATTTTCTGCCTAGTCATGCCATTGACCGGGAGAAGCCGTACGCCGTTGACCATGCCATTGACCGGGAAAAGCCGGAGGAGCATCTGTTGGCTCGTAGTCTGGATGGAGGCGAAACTTGGTCTATCGAAAAGCCCGAGAGCCTGAAAGCTCCTCCTGGAACCAAAATGTGCGGAACGCCCGTCGAATCGGGGGGAAAAGTACCGGAGCCGTGCCCCGGTGGAATCGAGTTTACCAGGCCCGGCTTTGCCCTGACCGCCCGCATGGAGGACGTTAACATCGGGCCGTCACGCTTCTACTATTCCTACGATCGCGGGAAGCATTGGAACGGCCCTTTCTCATTACCGGATTTCGGTCAGAAAGGCATCATGGCGCGCACCGATTACTTGGTGAATGGCACACACGACTGCATGCTCTTCCTTGCCGCTTCCAAGTCCGACGGCCGTGAAGGCCGCCCACTCTGCGTACGAACTACCGATGGCGGCAAAACCTGGGACTTCGTGTCTTTCATCGGCCCCGAACCTCCGGACTACGCGATCATGCCTTCCACCGTTCGTCTCCCCGACGGTGCGATCATAACTGCGATTCGAAGACGGGAGTGGATTGAGATCTGGCGCTCGGACGATGGCGCCAGGAGCTGGCAGTTCCTTACTAAGGCAGCCGAGACGGGCGGCAATCCACCGTCAATGATTCACCTTCGCGATGGACGGCTCACGCTGACGTACGGCTATCGCCTGAAGCCGTTCGGCATTCGTGCGAAATTCAGCTCGGATGCAGGCGGTACTTGGGGAGAGGCGGTCATTCTACGCCAGGATGGCGGCACCTGGGACCTCGGATACCCGCGCACCGTCCAGCGGTCCGATGGCAAACTCGTGACGGTCTATTACTTCGCCGATAGCCTGGACAGCGAGCGCTACATTGCCGCAACTATCTGGGATCCGGGCAGGTAGCTCGGAGAGATGGAGGTGCTTGTGCGAAATATGCGAAATAAAACAACAATGGCTTGCCTGTCTATCCTTGCCTTGCCGCTCGTGGCGGCTAGCCTTGACTTCCGAAATGCAGTGATTGTGATCCCCTCAAGCGCATCTACGCCGGAGCGAAAGGCGGCGGCCATGCTATCTGAGGAGATCGAAAAGCGCACACAATTGCGCTTGAAGGTGCAGACGCAGCCGCCTACGGGACCGGCGATTGTGCTCGGCCGGGCCGACCAGGTCAAGTCAGCCGTGCCGCAACTTGCGGGTGCTCCGGACCAAGCGGAGGGGTTCACCCTTCGGTCGGCGGCTGGAGGCGCCGGGCCGCTGGCTGTGGTGACGGGCCATGATGATCGCGGGGTGGTCTTTGGGACCGGCTACCTGCTGCGGCAGTTGCACATGGGCCGTCAGCGCCTCGAACTTGCATCCGACCTGAACGTCACAACAGCGCCTCAGGTACCAGTCCGCGGCCATCAACTCGGATATACGCCCAGAAACAACACTTATGACGCCTGGGGAGTGAACCGGTGGGAGCAGTATATCCGCGAACTGGCGATATTCGGAACGAATACGATCGAGTTGAATGCGCCGCGTTTTGTAGAGGACGCCGACAGCCCGCATTTCCCGCTGCCGCCAATCGAAATGATGGTGGAGGTGTCCCGAATCGCGGACGAGTATGGGCTTGACGTTTCGATCTGGTATCCGGCCATAGACAAAGACTATTCGGACCCGGCCACGGTTGAATTTGCGCTGAAGGAATGGGCCGAGGTCTACCGGCGGCTGCCTCGCATCGATGTCATCTTCGTGCCGGGCGGCGATCCGGGGCGCACGCCGCCGAAATATCTGATGGCTCTGCTGGAAAAGCAGGCGGTGAGCTTGCATAAGTATCATCCCAAGGCCCAGATGTGGATGTCGCCGCAGATGTTCAATAAGCAATGGATGGGTGAGTTCCTCTCCATTATGAAGACCGAACCTCCGTGGCTGGGCGGTATAGTCTTTGGACCGTGGGTGAGGATGAGCCTGCCCGAATTACGCGAGCGCATCCCGAACCGCTACCCGATCCGTCTGTATCCCGACATTACGCACAGTCTGATGTCGCAGTTCCCCGTGCCCGACTGGGACTTTGCATATGCCGAAACGGAAGGTCGTGAGGTGATCAATCCACGCCCGCTCGACCAAGCGGTCATTTTCCATGCATTCCTGAAATACTTCAACGGGTTCGTTTCTTACTCTGAAGGTTGCAACGACGACGTGAACAAGTTCATCTGGAGCGGCCTCGGATGGAACACGGATGCTCGCGTGAAAGACATTCTGACCGACTACAGCCGGTTTTTCATTGGAGATGACATGGCGGAAACTTTCGCGCAGGGGCTGCTCTCGTTGGAGCGTAATTGGAAGGGACCGCTACTGATGAATGCCGGTGTCGAAACCACGCTGGAGCAGTTCCGGGAAATGGAAATGCACGCCACGCCGCAGATGCGCGCCAATTGGCGATTCCAGGAGGCGCTCTATCGCGCCTATTACGATGGTTTCCTGCAAGCGCGGCTGCGCACCGAAACCGAGCAGGAGCAGCGGGCACTCGGTGAGTTGGCTTTGGCGAAGACGCGAGGGTCTCTCTCGGCAATGACAGCCGCGGAACAGGTACTCGATGCAGATATGCCGACCCGGTCGGCGCGCGAGTATCGTGCTCGCGTGTTCGAGCTGGCTGAGGCCCTGTTCCAGAGCATCGGGATGCAGTTGAGCGTGACTCGTTATCAGGCGCTCGCTATCGAGCGCGGAGCAAATCTGGACACAATAGATTACGCGCTGAACGACCGCCTTTGGCTAGAAAACCGATTCGCAGAGATTCGGGCGCTCAATTCGGAACAGGCCCGACTAGCAAAACTGGATGAGATCGTCAACTGGACCAATCCCGGTCCCGGAGGATTTTATGACGATCTCGGCAACGCGGCGGCGCAACCGCACCTGATCACGGGAGAGGGATTCGATAAAGATCCCGAGCTACGTCATACCGCTTTCACCGGCTGGGGTTATATGCCGCCGGCTCCTGGCGGGCGAGTCTCCTGGTTGACCCAAGCCGCGACCCTGTTCGATGAACCGTTGCGCATGCGGTACATCGAACTCGATCGAACCGCTCAATATAAACTGCGTGTCGTTTATGGCGGTGCTGGAACGATCCGTCTGGTCGCGAACGGCAATACGCAAATCCATGATTACGTAAACAAGCCTTCCCCACCGGTCCCCCTGGAGTTTGAGATCCCGAGGGAAGCAACAAAAACCGGGACTCTCGCGCTGGAATGGACCAAGCCGGAAGGGTTGGGTGGAGCCGGGGGTGAAATAGCAGAAGTGTGGCTGATCTGTGAAAGAAGTAAGTAACGTCTTGGGCGCGCGAACAGCCGTGACCATAAGCCGTGATATCGCCGGACGCAAGAAGCGAAGCATTTTGCGGGCGCCGGGCAAGCACTTCATGCAGCGGTGGCCATCCCCGAAGGCGACCAAGAAGCGTCGGGACCGGGTGCGAGAGTTAACGGATGCGCGGCAGAGCGGGAAGCATATGAAACGGCGCTGGCAGTTTCGGCGCGGCGGGCAGCGGGCGACACACCAGAAGGCTTGGACCGGCGATCAGCTCTACGGGATGGATCTGCATCGGCTGCAAGGCGCGGTGTGCTACCCGACGCAAGCCACATCAATAAGATCATCGTTAAGCTGTGCGCGGGAAAACCGCACGCACAGTTTGAAAGGGGGTGACATGGAAACGGGCCAGCGCTGAAGGCTGGTACCGCACCATAATCTACCCATGATACTCCGCAGGGATTTTGTCAAATTCGCAGCCGCCGGCCTGGTCGACGCCGGCCGTTCCTTTTCGGCCCCGCCGCGGCGCCCCAACATCATCGTCATGCTGGCGGACGATATGGGCTTCAGCGACCTCGCCTGCTACGGCAGCGAGATCCGCACACCCCATATCGACAGCCTGGCCCAATCCGGCGTCCGCTTCACGCATTTCCGCAACACCGCGCGCTGCTGTCCCAGCCGCTCCAGCCTGCTCACCGGACTCTACGCGCACCAGACGGGAATCGGCCACATGGCCAATCCCCGCCCCGGGCTGCCCGGTTACCAGGGCGACCTCAATCGCTCCTGTGTGACCATCGCGCAGGTGCTGAAAGGGGCCGGTTACCAGACCATGATGAGCGGCAAGTGGCACGTGACGCCGAACGACGGCAGGAAGCACAACTGGCCCTTGCAGCGCGGCTTCGACCGCTATTACGGCATCATCGCGGGCGCCTCCAGCTACTACCAGCCGTGGACGCTGACGCGGGACAACGACCCAATCGAACCCGAGGGATCGGACTACTATCTGACCGACGAGATCGGCCGCAACGCCGCAGCATACATCGAAGATGCGGCGCGGCGCCCCGACCCCTTCTTCCTGTACGTGGCGTTCACCGCGCCGCACTGGCCGCTGCACGCCTTCGAAAGCGACATCGAGCGCTACCGCGGCCGTTACCGCGACGGCTGGGACGCCCTGCGCGCCGAGCGCCGCCAGCGCGAGATCCGCATGGGACTGGTGGAGGCGAAATGGGGGCTGACCCCGCGGGACGAGGAGGTTCCTGCCTGGAAGGACGCGCCCGACCGGGAGTGGCAGCAGCGCCGCATGGAGGTGTACGCGGCGCAGATCGACCGCGAGGACCGCAATGTCGGATCCATCCTCGATGCGCTACGCCGCACCGGACGGGATCAGGACACCCTGATTATGTTTTTGGCCGACAACGGCGCCTGCGCCGAAGACTTGCCCGCCGGGATCCTCCATGTTCACAGCCCCCACCAGGCGCGCGACGGACGCCCCATGCGCCCGGGCAACGACCCCTCGATCCTCCCGGGCGGCGAGGACACGTTCGCCAGCTACGGCATCGCGTGGGCCAACGCGTCGAATACGCCGTTCCGCCGCTACAAGCACTGGGTGCATGAAGGCGGCATCGCCAGCCCGCTGATCGCGCGCTGGCCGGGCGGCATCGACTGGCGCGGCGCGATCACGCACGAGAGCGGGCACATCATCGACGTGATGGCCACCTGCGTGGATTTGGCCGGCGCGCGCTACCCCGAGCAGTACGACGGCGAGCGCATCCTTCCCCTGGAGGGGCGCAGCCTGGTGCCGGCGTTCCACCGCAAGAAGATCGCGCGCAGCGGCGGGCTCTACTGGGAGCACGAGGGGAACCGCGCGATGGTGGACGGACGCTGGAAGCTGGTCTCGCGCTTCCCGAACCGCTGGGAGTTGTACGACCTGGAGGCCGATCGCTGCGAAATGCGCGACCTCTCCAGCTCCGATTCGTCGCGCGTCGAGCGCATGGTCGGGCAGTACGGCCGCTGGGCCGAGCGCTGCAACGTCCGCCCGTGGGACGAGGTGAGCAAGATCCCGGAAACGCCGCCGCGGCGGAACCCGAAGTGAAAACTTACTTGCGGAGCCGATTTTCCCGGCATTCCGGGACCAGAAGGAGTTTGACCCGGCTCGACACGGCTGAAACAATCCTGCCAGCCCCGCAAGAATTCGACGACGAATGGTCTACTCCAGCACGTCTTCGATCCCGGCGGGAATCGGCCCGGCCATGTCGCGGAGCTTTTCGAACAGCGCATCGTAAAGGGCGGCGTACGCCTGGAGCGACGGGTCGGGCGCGCTCTTGAGCGCCAGCGCGAAGGTGCGGCGCATGTGGCGCACGGAGACCAGCAGGAGCTTTACTTCGTCGTCGGTGAAGCCAAAGGTTTTCGCCATAGGAAGAGTGCGGCGAGCGCGGCCATCCAGGAGAGCGCGCTCAGAGCGGCCATGAGGCGCGGCTCGGCGGTCGCGCGGTAGTCGAGCTCGATGTGCGTGGCCGCGGCGGCGGCCGGGCGCAACACCATAAATCCCAGGTTGTCGATCTCGATGGGGATGGCGCGGCCATCCTGGAAGGCCTGCCAGCCAGGGTCGGCGTTGACCCGCACGGCCACCAGGCGGCCGGGCGGCGCGACGCCGTCGATGACCACGGTATCGGCGCCCAACCAGCGGGTTTGGAGCGCGGGCCGGGCGGGGTCTTCCAGGGCCGCGATGTAAGGCTCCAGCACCCAGGGGCGCGCGGGCGCATCCTTGCCGGGGAGCTCCTCCGGGTTCAACAAGTTCGCCAGGGGGCGCGCGGGCAAAGCGTAGACGGTGTCGTCCTCTTCGCGATAGACGGCGGGGAGCGACGCGGCGGCGAGCTCGGGACGCACGAAGTCGCGGTAATACTCGCGCGACCGGGGGCCATGGATAACGACATATTCCGCGCCCATGGCTTTCAGCTCGAGCAGGGTGTCCTGGGCTTCACGGCCTGGGCGCAGGTCCTTCCCCGTGCGGATGTTGTACGCGAGGTCCCAGGGCACGCGGTTTTGGAGGCCGGTATCAAATCCGCCGCCCACCTGGGGAATGTCGAACCAGGAGTTCATGCGGAAACGCATTCCGCCGGTAGCGAAGACGCGGCCTTCGGGCGGATGCTCCGCCATCCAGCGGGCCAGGTGGTATTCGATGGACTCCTCGCGAGGAGCGGGCGCCCACCGGCTCCAGCCCTGGGTGGCGTACGCCCAGAGCTGCGGCGTGCCCGCCAGCAATAGGGCGGCGGCGGTTCCCATGGCGCAGAGGCGCACCGTCTGGGTGGGGTGGCGCATAGCGAGGCGGATGGCTTCCACCACGCCTAGCGCCAGGAACAACTCGAACTCGATGGCGTAGCGGCGCGATTCGGGAATGGTATCGAGGCCGTAAATGTAGAAGACGGTGGCGATGAAGCCGAAGGTGAAGGCCGCCAGCGTCACGAAGCGAAGATAGAACGAGCCGCCCAGCCAGTGGAACAGCAGCCGGACCAGCAGCACACTCGACGCGAGGCCGGCCACCAGCCATCGCTGCGGCACGCCGAACTGGTAGGCGAAGGAGTCGGTGGGCCAGTTGAAGACAATGGTCTTGATGAAGGTGGGGGTGAGCCAGAAGCAGGCCAGCAGGTAGGCCAGGCCGGCGGCGGCGAACACGCGCCAGGCGCGGAACCCGGGTTCTCCCAGCGAGGCTACCAGCAGCAGCACGCAGGCGATGGCCAGGGCGAAGGCGCCCACCCAGTTGACCAGCGGGGTGACAGCCAGCAGCAGCGCGGCCACGAAGATGGGTGGGTATCCGCGGCGCCGGGCGGCCAACCAGAGGGCCAGCAGCACCAGCGGCATGAGCGCCAAAGCGGTGTTGTGCGGGCCTTCGCCATACTTGGCCAGCACCTGGATGCGCCAGGGAAGCTGCACGATGCCGCGGTCCTGCTCCACCGCCGGGAACAGTCCGTAGGACGGCGAGAGGAAGCCATACGCCAGCGCGGCGGCCAGCGACCAGCGGCGGCTGCCGGTGAAGTGCAGCGCGAAGAAGAACGCGGTGACCGGACCGAGGCAGGTCATGGCTGACACCATGACGCGGTAGATGAAGGCCAGCGGGACGTGCGGCAAAAGCTGCGCCAGGAACGCGGTGAGGTAGGGCAGCGCGGGCACATAGAGGAAGCGGGTGGGGATGCCGCAGTATTGGAATGGGTCCCATCCCCAGGGGTTGGGATGCGCGGAAACGAAGCGGGCGATAGCTACGTAGCCGCCTTCGATGGAGCCGCGGAAGGGCAGTTCGCCGGGCATGAAGAGCGGCGCGTTGAGACACACGTTGAGCAGGAAGATGGCCAGCGCCAGCACCGGCGTGGCCAGGCGCTTCACAGGAAGCGCCTCCGAACAAACACACCGGCGGCAAGACCGCCGGCGCCACTGAAAATACAGAGCCAGCTCAAGGCTCGGAAGAACATCATCTCCGTGCCACCGTCGTAGGCCAGATCGACGACACACGGCCCGTCGCAACGGGGCTCGACGATCATCAGCCCCAGAGGATCTCCCCACACCCGCCTCGCCTGTCCGTTGACGCGGGCGCGCCAGCCGCTATGATAGGCCACCTGGATGGCGATCAGGTAACCGGGTCGAAGATCGGCGGCGATGCGCGCCTGGCGGGTTCCGAGCCACCGGAAAGTGGCGGGGGGGAGGGCGGGGGCGTCGAGCGCCGCCAGAAAGGGCTGCAAGTCGGCCAGCCGGGTGGCGTCGGGAGGGAAACCCGGCGCCAGATCGGCGCGGCGCACTATGTGGGCGAGCGTTGGAGAACGGCGCGGCACGGCGTATATGGTGACATCGCCCTCGCGCCACAGCACTGGCAGCACACCTTCGAATTTCCGCGGGTAGGGGAAGGGCTTGTATTGTTCCTCGCTGGCTGGCCCGCTGACGATCACGGCGTCGCAGCCGTAGGCGCGCAGCCAGTCGCGCGCCACGGCGCCATCGGGGCCGACCAGAATCTGGTAGCGCACCGCCGGCTCGACGCGTATGAGGACTCCCTGGTCGAACCCGCCGTCAAGCTGTGCCACGTCGGTGAACGCGTTGAACCAGAAGGCGATCGAGCCGGGCGCAAACACACGCGCGCCGCTCAGGTGCCCGTCCGCCCAGTGAGCGGTGCGCCACTCGATGGTGCGGTGGATGTCGATGCCTTTCACCAAGGGGAACGTCACGTCGCGCAAGTCCAGGGTGTACGGCACCGAGGCCAGTGCCAGCGCGGAACCCACCACCAGGCGCAGGCGCGGGGGCAGGAAGCGCGCCATCCGCTCCGCCACGGCCACGCCCAGCAGACAGATGGCGAGATCGAACTCGAGTTGATAACGGAAAGGCTGCGGCACCACCGCTATGCGCCAGCAGTACCACGGGACCACCACACCGGTGAAACAGGCGGCCAATAGCACGGCGAAGCGGATTTCGAGCGGCGCGCGCGCGCGGCCGAGAGCCCACACGAGGCCGGCCAGGGCCAGCGCAAAAAGCGCGGCGTACAGCCAATGACGCGGGGTGAAAGTGAACCGCCCGGCAACGAACTGGGAATTGAAGGCGATCACGGCGATGGTGGACGGCGGAATCCAGGGGGAGATCAGCAGGTAGGCGTACCCGCCGGCGCCGGCCGTCCGCAGCCATCCGCGTCCGCGCGCCAGCAGGTAGCAGAGGACGAACACGGCCAGGGCGAATCCGCCCAGCCAGTTACAGAGCACGGTCGCGGCCAGCGCGGCGGAGCAGAGGAGCCAGCGCCACACGCCGCCCTTCCGTACCGCGGCGTCGAGACAGACCAGTGCCGCCAGCATGAGCGTCATCGAGGCGATATGGGGGCCTTCACCGTATTCGAACAGCACCTGGAAGCGGCGCATGCCGTTGAAAAGACGCTCGGCGTCGCGGTGCACCTCGGGAACCAGAAAGTAGGCGGGCGAGAAGAGCGAGTAGGCCAGCCCCGCGAACAAAGCCTGCGTGCGGCTGCCCGACAAGCGATGAACCAACCAGAACAGCGCCACTGGCCCCAGACAGTAGAGCGCCGCCGTGAGTGCATGATACGCGAGGCCAGGCGGAATGCGCGCCACCGCCGCGAGCGCGGCCACGCTCAAAGGAAGCAGCGGCGGGTAAGTGTTCTGGTAGGGAACGCCGGTGTACCAGAGGGGGAACCACCGCAGGTCGGGGAAATGATCGAGGATGTAGCGGGCGAGGCTGATGAAGGCGGCTTCGATAGAACCCATCTGGTCCGTGTATTCCACCCGGTAGAGCGGCGACACGAGGGCTATGTTGACCAGGGCCACGGCGGAGGCAGCGGCGAGCGTGCGTAGGGACTGGCGGCGCATCAGGCTGGCTCCGGGGGCCGCACATTCCCGGTCACGGAGCGCCGAGATGAGTCTCGGCGCGGCAGGCACGAGTGCCTGCGCCACAGGGTTTGCGCAAGTAGCGCCGCCAGAAGCAGCAGTGAGATTCCAGTGAGCGCCCAGCCCACCCGGTTTTCGGCGGGCATTACGAAAGCCAGCCGGATCTGGTGTTCGCCGGGCGGCGCCTCCACCACCATGAACCCCATGGCGTCCGCGCCTACGGGCAGGCGTTTCCCGTTCGACCAAGCCTGCCATGCCGGGTCATAGGTCTCCTGTACGAGGATGGCCTGCCCGGGGCTCAGCCTGGCCCGCAGCAGCATGGCGTCGGTCCCCTCGCGCTCGAGTGCTACGGGAGAATCCGGGCCGTTCTCGACCACGTCCACGTAGGCGCGCAGGTACTCCTCGTCGTAGGTGGAACGCGGCGGCCGGCGCGCCTCGAGCCGGGCGGCTTCCACCACGCGCGCGCGGGCGGGGTAGCGGCGCGGAATGCGGTAGAGCGCGTTACCCAGGCCGTCGTCGTAGAGGAGCGGCGTTACGCCCGCGAATCTCTCGGGATGCTGGATGTCCTTGTAGGTGTCTTCCGAGTTCGGACCGGGCACGTACATCACATCCACGCCCATGGCCTGTAACCAGAGGATGGCGACTTGCGAATTGGATCCCGCCATGAGCTCCCATTGCGCCTCCTGGGGCACAGGGTTCAGCAGGCCTTGTTCCGAACCGCCGCCCAGTTCCGCGAGGTCGTGCCAGGCGTCGAACCAGAATCGAACCGAGCCCGACGAGTTGACGCGGGCGTCCGGCATGTTCCTCCACAGCCAGTCGGTAATCCGGTATTCGACGCGGGCGGAGTAATTCGGCCAGAGCGGAAACAGTTTCCGGGCGTGCCGGATGTAGCCAACCGTGGTGGCGAAAGCCGCCGCCACTACGATCGCTGCCACCACCCGTGACGGGCGTCGGGTGTCGGCGATCACGTGGGGCGTGCCGCGCACCACAACGATCACGGCCGTCACTTGCGGCGCGTTTGCCGGACGGCGCCATAACCACTCGAGGACCGCTAGCGCCCCGAGGATGAGAACCATGTCGAGTTCCGGTATCAGCCGCCCCGGCTCGCCGGCGACGCGGAAATGGAAATAGTAATTGCCCAGCACGTCGAGCGAGAAGAAGACGACGCAGCCGGCCACGAAAACCGCCCAGGTCCGCTCCGGCCGGGAGCGCGCTAATCGGTTGGAGGCGAATGCGAATGCCGCGACCACCACCAGCGCGACCCAGAAGGACCATGCCGTCGGGGGTTCGGAAACGTACTTCATGTTGCGGAGTGTAATCCGGAAGTAGGAGGGCACGAGCCAGAACGCGGTCAACCCGTAGGCCAGGGCGGGGATGGCAATGGCCGGGAGCGCCATCCGAAAATCACGGCGTGTGACCCAGAAGCTCCACAGCACGATGGCGTAGAACATCGTCAGCGCGGTAGCGCCATAGAAGTTGTTGGAAACCACGGCCGCGGAGAAGATGGCGGCGAGCGCCACGGAACCGGGGCGGCGGTTCTCGAGGGCGCGCCAGGTAAAGGCCAGGGCGATGGGGATCAGGGCCAGCGCGGTCATGTGCGGGCCCTCGCCATACCGGATCAACACACCCAGCCTCACCGGCGCCAGCGGCCCGGAATCGAGCCGCAGGTTTTTCATAAACAAAAACGACGGCGACATGAGCGCCGTGGCCGCCGCGCCCAGCCAGGCCGCGCCGCGCGACCTGGCCCCCGCGCGAATCAGCAGGTATACACCGGCGATGCCCACGCAGTAGAAAAACGCGGTGTAAAAGTGGTACGCCTTGACGGGCCAGAAGCCGGTGATCTTGGAGATCACCGCCGTTCCGTAGCGCAGGGCGGGCGGATAGATGTAGTCGAAGCGCGTGCCCGTGTACCACAGCGGCTGCCACTGCGGATGGGGCCAGTGGGCTGTGAGGAAGCGCGCGTCGGAGATGAATGTGCTCTCGATGGAATACCACTTATCCGTGTACTTGGCCTTGAAAAACGGGCCGACGAGGACCGCTGTGCAGACAAAGAGGAGGAAACCATCGAGCGGGATTTCCCGCCGGCGGGAGAGTTTCATGCGAACCGCTCCCAGCGCGCGCTGAACACCACCAGGCCGAGCAGCGCGAGAAACGTGGCGAGAGTCACAACGCGGCCGACGCGGTTCTCGAGAGGCGTCACGAATGCCAGCCGGATTTCCCGGTCGCCCGGCGGCGCGTCAACCACCATGAAGCCCATGACATCCTTACGGACCGTCAGTTGCTTGCCGCCGGCCCAGGCCTGCCAGGCCGGGTCCCAGCTTTCCTGCACCACGATGGATTGGCCGGGCTCGACTTTGGCCCGCACGCGCATGGCGTCGGTTCCGTCGCGCGCGAGGGTGGGAGGCGAATCGGGACCTTTCTCGACGACGCCGGCGTAAGCGCCGAGGTACTCGACATCGTCGTTGAAGCGCGGCGGCTTCAGGGCGTTCAGCTTCCCGGTCTCGACTACGCGCGCCCGTGCGGCGTAGCGGCGGGGCACCCTGTAGAGCGTGTTGCCCTGCTGGTCGTCGTACAACACGGGCAGCACCCCGGCGAACTTTTGCGGATGCTCGAAATCCTTATACACCTCCTGGGAGCGCTGGTCGGATACATAGATCGCGTCGACCCCCATGCACTGCATCCAAAGGATGGCCGGTTCCGGCTTGGCGCCCAGAGCGGTTTCCCACTGGGCGGGAGCCAGCTCACCGTTCAGCAGCCCCTGGTCGGAGCCGCCGCCGAGCTGCGCCAGGTCGTGCCAGGCGTCGTACCAGAAGCGCACCGACCCGGAAGGGTAGGCGCGCGCATCGGGCATATTCTTCCAAAGCCAGTCGGTGACGCGGTACTCGACGCGATTCTGGTAATCGGGCCAGAGCGGAAACATGTGCCAGGCGTGGCGGATGTAACCCGTGGTGGTCCAGAAAGCCGCGATCGCAACCACCAGCACGACGGCGCGGAGGGCGATGCCGGGGCGGTCCCATAGCCACTGCAGGATGAGGACAGCCGCCATGATGTAGATCATGTCGAGTTCGGGCAAGAGGCGGACGGGTTCGCCGGAAATGCGGAAGTTGAAGTACATACCGCCCAACACGTCGAGCGAGAAAAAGACCACGCAGCCGGCGATGAACACGGCCCAGGCGCGCTCCGGTCTGGCTCGCGCGAACTTGTCGGTGGTCACGGCGAAGGCCACGGCCACTACCACCGCGACCCAGATCGACCAGGTGGTGCCGTGCTCGGAAACGTATTTCAGGTTCTCCGCCGTGACCCAGAAGTAGGAGGGCACCAGCCAGAAAGCCGTCAGCCCGTAGGCCAGGACCGGAATGGCGATGGCGGGAATGACAATGCGCTTTTCCTGCCGGGCGATCCAGAGACTCCAGACCAGGATGGGATAGAAGGTCGCCAGCGCGGCGGCGCCATAGAAATTGTTGGCGGCTACGCCGGCGGAGAACAGGGCAGCCAGGGCTAGCGCCCAGGGCCGGCGTTTCTCGAGCGCCAGCCATGTGAAGGCTAGAGCGATGGGGATCAGCGCCAGCGCGCTCATGTGGGGGCCTTCGCCGTACTTGACGAGCACGCACAACCGCTGTGGTTGCAGCATCCAGGAGTCCGCACGGAACCGCGGCAGGAACAGGAATATCGGCGACATCAAAGACGTCGCCAGCGCGCCCAGGTAGGCGAATGGGCGCGACTTGGATCCTACGCGCATCAGCAGGTAGACTCCGGCGATGCCCAGGGCATAAAAGAACGCCACGTAAAAGTGGTAGGCCTTGACCGGCCAGAAGCCCGTGACCTTGGAGATTACGGCGGCGCCGTAGCGCACCGCGGGCGGATAGATGTAGTCGAAACGCGTGCCGGCGTACCACAGGGGCTGCCACTGGGGATGCGGCCAATGCTCGCTCAGGAAGCGCGCGTCGGCGATGAAGGTGCTCTCGATGGAGGCCCACTTATCCGTGTACCTGGCCTTGAAGTACGGGCGGATGAGCATCGCGGTGTATATGAACACGAGGAGGAAATCGAGCAGGATTTCCTTCCGCCGGGAGAGTTTCAACGGAACTTTCACGTCAGTTGGCCCGATGCTGGTCTTCGGCGGCGCTGCGGTAACGGCGCTCCAGGCTGTCGAACTGGCGCTGGTGGACGATGCCGCCGCGGTGCAGCACGTACCGCACCAGCATCCATAGGATCGAAACCCCGTAGACACAACTCTGGATGAGCGACGCGGACGACGCCTGGGCGAAGTACCGGGTCGGCACCGGCACTTCGGTGATGCGCATCTTCAGGTTGACGATCTGAGCCAGGATCTCCTGATCGAAGATGAACTTGTCGGAATCCATCTGGAGATTCACCGATTCCAGGACTTGCCGCCGGAATGCGCGATAACCCGTGTGGTACTCCGAAAGGCGGAGCCCGAACACCAGGTTTTCCAGCGTCGTCAGGAACCGGTTGGAGTAGTATTTCCACCACGGCATTCCCTGCCGGATGGGGTGGATCCCCATGAGACGCGATCCCAGTACGACGTCTGCTTGGCCGGCCTCGATCGGCCGGATGATTTCCGGCAAAAGCGTGGGATCGTATTGATAGTCGGGGTGCACCATGACCACGATGTCGGCTCCGGCCCGCAGCGCTTCGCGATAGCAGGTCTTCTGATTCGCGCCATAGCCGTAGTTGCGGTCGTGGATGAACAACTCCAGGCCCAGCTCACGGGCGATTCGCGCGGTTTCATCCGAGCTGCCGTCATCCACCACGATCACCAGATCCACGACGTCCCGCGGCAGATCGGCATAGGTCATATGCAGAGTCTTGGCGGCGTTGTAGGCCGGCATCACGACGACGACCTTGGGCTTTGAAGGGCTCATGTCAGGCGTTCCGCCCTCGCGCGGACGATAAACTGGTATGCAAAAAGGTTCTTCCAGGCCCGCGCCGATTCATAGGAGAGCCGCTCCAGGGCGCGCACCCAGAACGATCCTTCCCACTTTGGCAGCGCCAGCCCCACCGGCACACCCGAACAGTGTAGTGTTTCGATGCGGAACCCGGCGCGGGCCAGCAGATCCAGCCAGCCATGCCACGTGAAGAATTGCAAGTGGGTGCGATCGAACAGCCCGCGATCATGCTGAGGAAAGCGCCCCATCAGGATATGCCCGCGAAAATAGGCATGGCCGCTGTTGGGCAGCGAGGCGATGAGCGCGCCGCCGGGCGCCAGCCGCTCCCGGCATTCGCGCAACAGTCGCTCGGGTTCGCGCAGATGCTCCAGCACGTCGGCGCAAACGATGTAGTCGAAGCAGCCGTCCAATGCAGGCAGACCGCGATCCAGGTCCGCGGCGACGAAATGAATGCCGGACGAGTGAGGCGTGCCGGGCAAGTCGATGCCGGTGACCGAAAAACCGCGCTGCGCCAGGATCTCCGCCAGATAACCGCCCGCGCAGCCGATGTCGAGAACCCGACGCCCCTCGCCCCGGCGCGGGAATTCCCTCAACAGCAGCGCGTGGCTGCTATATGGCCCCGGCTTGAACTGGTAGCGAGCAGGCGCCTCCACGGTAGCCGCCGTCATTGCTACTTATTATACACAGCGGCGCGTTCGGAACCCCGGTCAAGGTTGCACCGGGCCTGTGGCGCAGTTGGGGGCGCGCTTCCATGGCATGGTCCACCAAGATCCCCTCGAAGAACTTCAGGGTTGAGTCAGAAGCAGTGGAATCTCACGAAAGTGAACATCCAGCGTGAGGAGCTGAAGCCCGTGCTCCAGCGCAACGGCTGCGATCCAGACATCATTGCGTGGAATGGGCCGGCCTTTCTTTCGCAAATACACATCCACCTCGGCGTACCGCAGCGCGGTCTCTTCGGTTACGTTCAAGACGCGAACCGATGGCTTACTCAGGAATTGCGCCAACTGTGCCGTGTTCTCCGCCCAGCGATTTCCGGCCCGGAATGCGCTGTACAACTCACCTAAAACGACGGCTGAAACCGCAACGGTCTCCGATCGCCGCATCACGTCGAGAACAGGTTGGTGTCCCCGTTGCAGTGCCGAGTAGGCCGACGTGTCGAGTAATACGTTCACCCCGCTGCCGCCCAGTCCGCGAGATCGACTTGACGCATCTCGACCAAGGCCGCGTCGAACGCATCAGCGTCGGCACCCGGCCAAGTTCCGCAGAACTCCTCAAAATCGGAGTTCTTGGCCGGTTTATGCAACTGTGCTTCCAGCAATCGAAGGGTGGCCTTATTGAGGCTGATTCCTTCGCGATGGCTTATTTCAAGAATTGCCTTTTCGACTTCCTTCGGCAGGTTCCTGAGAGAGATCGTCATGAATTCACTGTAGCACAAATACGGTGCACATTGCATCACAATTTGATGCACTGTGAAGGCATTTCACTCGGCTGCCTTTGCGTCAACGTCGTAAACGTACAAGGAATGGCCGACGATGGCCACCGGCCGAGTGCACCGGAGCCACTCGCCCGCGCCGGGCTTCAGGCGGGCGCCCAGGGCGGGGACGCGGGCCACAAAATGGGCGCTCACCACATACAGGCCGGGCTGGGGGTCTTCCATCAACTCCTCGGGTCCGATCCTCTCGCAGGCCACACCGTAAGCCTCGGGAAGAATTGTGCCCCAGTACGCCAGCCGGATGTTTCGTCCTCTGGCGTGGTGGTCCAGCCAAACCTTCAGTTGTTTGAGCCCTTGCCCCCAATCCACGTTGCTGTCGTCGAGCCACAGCGGCCCACAGCGCGCACCGCCGTCGATTCCGATCCGGTCCAGGTTTCGAGGTATGCACGCCGCCTCATTAAAGTACGCCAGGTGATCGGGATAAATTCCAATCGCCGCTACGGCGGTCCATGCCGCGAGAACCACCGCCAGCGGCTTGGTCCACCAGGAACGGCTTTGGATCAGCCATGCCGCGCCCAGGCCGCCGATCCAGTACGCAAATGGCAGCTCGGGAATCATGTAGCGGATGCCCATGTTGTCGGCCCAGACGGTGTGCGCCGCGAACAGGACTGCCGGCGGAAGCAGAAGGAAGAGCTTTGCCAGCACGGAAATGGTTCTGCTCCGCGCCAGGGCGGCTAACCCAATGGCGACCAGCACGAGACTCGCAATGGGTTCCTTCAGCAGATAAGCCGCGGCAAAATAGCCGGCGAAGTTGTGCTGCAATCGGCCAGCCAGGAAGACCAGATAGCCGGGAGCATGGTCGACGTTCACCCGTTGAAGCCCGGTCGAGTACAGGAACAGGCCGCCCGGTGAAAAGTAAAGCGCCTGAATCACCAGTGTTGCCACCAGGCACATGGCGAGAAAGGCGCAGGCGGCCGCGGCATAACCGTGAACGGCGCTCGCGTTCGAGGTATCCGGCCCGCTCCGGCCGTAGGGGCGAAGGAATTGAGACCGGTCGTCGGGAACCGGTTGGGGGGGCCAGCGCACCGCCGCCAACAGCAGCGCCGCCGCAACCGGCAGCAAAAAGACTGCCGAGAACTTGGCGGCCAGCAGCGCTCCCATCGCCAGGCCGCAGAATACCAGGCGCTTGGTGCTGGGGCGCTCGAGGTATTCCCAGAGCGCGAACAGCGACAAAACCGTGAAGAAGGCAAGCCCCATGTCCATGGCGACCAGATAAGAATGCGCCAGGATGGTCGGGTCGAGCGTGTACAGAAAGAGCGCCGCCAGCGCCGCTACATCCCCCGCCAGCTTGCGTCCCCAGAGATAGATCAGAAGGCCCAGCATGGCCGAAAGCAGTATGAACGGCAGCCGCGCCCAGAACATGACCCGGTCCGGCCCATTCTCCGAGATCACGGCGCGTCCCACGGCATTCTCACCTCCCGCGCCAGCGAGCATCTGGCGAGTCTCCGGAATATCCGGCAGGCGCACGCCCGCGAGCAGCAGCGAAAGCCCGGCCATGGTTTTCAGCAGAGGCGGATGTTGCGGGTTGGCGCGGACCTCGCCCGTTTGCACATACGACAGCCCCGCCGCAATGTGGGCAGTCTCGTCGAATGTGGGGCTCTTGATGCGGCTGGCCAGAAAACTCTGCGCCAGGAACGCTGCCAGGAGCACGCAGGCAATCAGAAAAATCCCAGGCGCCCGATGCCCTTCCGACATAAGAAATCATCGTAGCATTTTGCCGTCTGTTAACCTGATACCTTCACGGTTTCATGAAGGCCCCCAAGAAACGCGGCGCCGCGCCGCGCCCCCGAGGTCCGGGGCCGCACATGCGGCAATTGCTGATAGTGCTGGCGCTCTGCGCCGTCACGTTGCTGGCCTACTCGAACTCATTCAGCGCCGGCTTCACGTTTGACAACAAGGGCCTCCTTCTGCAGGATCCTCGCATTCGCGAAGCCACCCCACAGAACATCGGCCTGATTCTCCACCGAACTTACTGGTGGCCCTACGGCGAAAGCGGCCTCTATCGGCCCATCACCACGCTCACCTATCTCTTCAACTACTCGATCCTCGGCAACGGCGGCCAGCCCGCCGGCTACCACTGGATCAATTTCCTGCTGCATGCCGGCAACGTCCTGCTGGTGTACGCTCTCGCTCTGCGGCTGATGCGGAAGTTGTGGCCGGCGGTTTTCGTGGCCGCCGTCTGGGCTGTCCATCCCGTCCTGACCGAGTCCGTGACCAATATGGTCGGACGCGCGGACCTGCTGGCGGGCATGGCCCTGCTGAGCGGATTCTGGATGTACTTGAAGAGCGCCGAAACCCAGGGTTGGCGCCGATGGGCCTGGCTGGCCGGTCTGATGGCCGTGACCACGGTGGGCGTGTTCTCCAAGGAAAGCGCGGTCGCCATCCTGGGTGTGATGGCGCTTTACGAGCTGACCTGGTGGAAGGAGAGGCGGCGGGGCAGAGCGCTTCTTCTGGGGTGCCTGGCCGTCTGGCCGGCTCTCGAAGCCATGTGGTACGTGCGGACAGCCGTGTTCGCGAAGCTGCTCACCCCTGAGTTTCCGTTCTGGGATAACCCGCTCGCCGGCGCCGGCTTCTGGCCGGCCAAGCTCACCGCCATAAAGGTCATGACCAGGTATCTTGGGCTGCTGGTGTGGCCCGCCCGCCTCTCCTGCGATTATTCGTACGCCCAGATCCCGCTGGCAACCGGCAGCCCGCAAGACTGGCTGGCGTGGACCGTGGTTGCCGCGGTGGCCGCCGCGGCGCTGCTGATGTTCCGGTTCAACCGTACCGTATTCTTCGTCGCCGGCCTGGCGTTCGTCACATTCCTGCCCACCTCCAACCTGTTCTTCCCCATCGGCACGATCATGGCGGAGCGCTTCCTCTACCTGCCGTCCATCGCGCTGGCTGTGTGCGTCGTCCTGGCCCTATACGCAATCGGCCGCCGGGCCGGCCTGGCCAGGCTGGCCCCCGTTACGCTCTGCCTGATTGTGGCCGCATTCGCCGCGCGCACATGGACCCGCAATTCCGACTGGCGGGACGATATCAGTCTGATGACTGCCGCGGCCGAGACCTCGCCCCATAGCTACAAGAGTCACCGGGCGCTGGCGGCTGCGCTGTACGATTCCGATACGACCCATGCCAATATCGACCGTGTGATCGCCGAAGCGGAGAGGAGCCTGGCGATTCTCGACTCAGTGCCGGACTGGCGCAATAATGCCGCAGCCTATCGCCAGGCGAGCAGTTATTACACCACAAAAGGCGACTTACTGGCCGCCCAGCCCGAGAGCCAGCGCGCTTACCAGAAAGCGCTCGATCTGTTACTGCGCTCGAAGACTATCGTTAGTGCAACCTATGAACGGCTGGCGGCCAGGGAGCCGGCGCGCACTCATGAAGCTCCCCAGGCCGATCAGGCCAAGCTGGCCGACCTCGAACGGTCGATTTCCGACGCCCGCCTGAGATTGAAGGACCCGTCCAAAGCGCTGGAGGCAGCGGCTTCCGCGCTGGAACTGGACCCGCTGAATGCTCAGACCTACCGGCAACTGTCTACTGCATTTCTGGCCAACGGCCAAGCCGACGAAGCCGCGGTCGCCCTGGTCGAGGGCACTATCGTGACGGCCGACCTGAGTCTGAGACGGGACCTGCTGAGTCTCTACCGGCAGGGGCTCGATTCCAAGGGCTGCGCGACCGTACCAGGCCCCAACGGCCCGGCGTTCAACCCGTCGTGCGAAATCGTTCGCAGGCACACCTGCACCGCCGTGGCTGCGACCATCCCGCTGTATCTCCATCTTCAGCGCCGGGACCTGGCCGAGCAACTGAAGGCTTCGGCATCGCGGGATTTCGGCTGTCAACTCTTGCCGGAAATTCGGTGACAGACACCAGCGTCCACGCGGCGCAGCAGGGCCCAGAGGGCACCCCCGCGCCTTGGGACGCGTGTGTCAGTCCCCGAGCTACTGCGCGATCACGATCATCGAGTACGCGCGCACGGCCGGCGCCGTCAGCGTTACCTGGCCGCCCGATTCCTGGAATGGCACTTTCACCGGATCGTCCTCGTCCGGCGAGAAACACTGCACGGATGTCACCTGCCCGGAGAACTGCTTGCGGACCATCGCCTTGAATGGCGCGGGCTTGTTGCGGGCGTCGAAGTTGATGAAGTGCACGATGGTTTCGCGTGTCTTGGGCCGCGTGAGCAGTTCCATCACCGTGGTGAGCGGCGCTTCGGTGGTAATGGACAGGCCCTTCGGCAGGCCGCCGGCAATGGCGTCATAGATCTCCTGGTGGTTCTTCGGCAGCACCCATTGCGCCGGCGACATGCGCTCGCCCCTTCGCAGCGTGGCCCCCGGTTCGGGTTCCTGGTCGCCGCCCGCGGGTCCAGACCCGCGCACGTCCGCGCGAACGGTCTGCGGGATATAGATGATTCGCCCCCTGCCTTCGACCCGCGCCGGGAGCAGGGGGTTGACGCGCCGCCGTTCCCGCCATTCGTTGTACTGCGCGGTATTGCCGGCCACGACCAGTGTGCCGCCGTTGCGGACGTATTCGAGCAGGGTCTGCGCCTGGGCATTCGAGACGCACTCTTGCCCCGCCAGAATCACGGCGGCGTAACGGCCGATTTGCGCGAGCTGCTCCTCGAACAGCAGGTCGAACGGGACTTTGTGCTGGATGAGGACCTGCTCCATCAGGGTCGTCGGAACATACGCAGCGTTGATGCTATATGCCATGGAAGGCCAGTTGCGCAACACCGCAACGTCGTTCACCTCTTCGGTGGCGGTGTAGTAGCGGTCGTTGTAGAAACGAAAAAACTCCAGGAAGGGGGTGAAGCCGCTGGTCATGAAGGGGGCGCCCGCGTACCCCTTGACAGGCGGCTGGTAGTTGAATGCCATGTGGACGGCGGCGCGGAGTTCGTCCTGTAGCGACTCTTCGCAACCGGCTCTTAAGTGCCGGGCCATCTTGTACGACCGGATCTGCGAAACCAGGGCGCCGGTGCCCGCGTCGAGGCGCGCCTCATACCCGCCCGTATCGAAGGACAGTATGTCGATACGATTGGCGAACAGAGGCTGGTAGACGGCGTTGGTCCAGTAGCGGTTGAAGCTGTACACGCCCTTGATGTTGAAGTGCACGGCGATGTTCGAGTCGAGGCTCTTCACGTAGTCGTACAGAGCGTTGGCATATTTCGCCAGGGACTCGCAGCGAAAACGCACCCACTCCTGGAGCACGGGGTCGTTTAGCTCGGTCAATCCATCGGGTTGGGCGGAGGAGTCCCATTCGTTCACGTTGATCCAATCCACATCCGGCAGCCCAAAGCGGCGCACCACGGCCTCTTTCGCCGGATACCGCTGGCGGAGAAACTCGTGGAAGGCGCGTATGCAACGCGGGCAGCGGCAGGATTTTGGCTCCGCCTGGAGCATTACGTTGTCGAAGTCAATCTCGTCGGCATGCACCTCCTGAATGCCGATCTTGACGATGCGCTTCAGGTACTCCCGGTAAGCCGGCTCGTTAGGGCAAGCATAGTGGCGGAAGGTTTGAATCCCGTATGGAACCCACTTGTTGTCCTGATCGCGCTGCTCCCAGTTCTTGGCTTCGGGGATTTCGTGGTAGAGGGTCTCGGTGAACATCGTGCCGGCCATGTACAGGGCCACTTTCATCCCCAACTGGTGCATCAGCGCGGCGGCGCGCACGTGCTTGTCCATGTTGGCCCTCTCGTACTGGAGGCCGAAGCCCTTGTAGAAATACAGGCGGCCCCAACGCACGCCGGCGGCAGCCATGCGCTTCAGGTTATCGGGATCGTACATGTGTTCGTAGCGCGCGGTCTCGTCGTCGAAGTGGTCGCCGCGCCGCAGCAGAAAGTCGAGCGGCTCGTGGGTCAACGAAATCACGCCTCCGGCCAGCTCGCGTTGCTGCTGGGCGCTGCGCTGCCAGCGGGTCTGCGCCGCGTCCGAGGGAGCCTGAGCGACAGCCGGGCTCAGACAAATCAGCGAAATCAGTGCGAAGCGAATCATAATGGCATTAGTATATTAGGAATTCAGGCTCTGGGTTGGCATGTTTCTCTTCGACTTTTTCCGCTCTTTTTTGCCGCTTCACAATCCCATCGGCTTCGGCGCTGGCGACTTCATCGAGCTCGCGCTGGTGGCGCTGCTGGTTTCACTCGTGCTGCTGCGCGCCCGCGTTGAGCCTGCCTTTCAAAGGCTGGCGGCAAATACCGGCTGGTCGATGCTGCTGCTGGCGGCCCTGCCCGTGGCGCTCCGGCTGTTGCTCCTCCCGCGCCACCCCGTTCCCACGCCGGCCGGCGGCGACAGCTTCAGCTACCTTCTTCTCGCCGACACCTTGCGGCACTTCCGCCTGGCCAATCCGCCGCATGGGTTCGCCCGGTTCTTCGAAACGGTCTTTGTCCTTCAGTATCCCAGTTACAGTTCCATCTATCCGCTCGGCCAGGGGCTGGCGCTGGCGCTCGGGTGGACGATCTTCGGCCATCCCTGGGCCGGCGTGGTTCTTTCCGTGGCGGCCCTCTGCTCGCTGTGCTACTGGATGCTGCGGGGCTGGACCACGCCGGGGTGGGCGCTGGTGGGAGGCCTGCTGGCCGTAATGGAATTCGGCCCTCTCAGCGAGTGGATGAACATCTACTGGGGTGGGGCTGTCGCCGCCGCGGCCGGTTGCCTGGTGTTTGGCGCGCTGCCCAGGCTGCGCAACGGACCGCGCACGCGCGACGCGGTCTGGTTGGGCCTCGGCCTGGCGATCCATCTGCTCACTCGGCCGTATGAATCCATTTTTCTGCTCTTGAGCGTGATCCTCTTTTTTCTGCCGGCGCTCGGCGAACCCAGCCAACGGAGCAGACTCTTGAAAACCGCGGCGGCGGTGGCGCTGGTGGTGCTGCCGGCCATCGGCCTGACGCTGTTCCAGAACCGCGAGGTCACCGGCAGTTGGACAACCATCCCCTATGCCCTTAGCCGCTATCAATACGGCGTGCCCACCACTTTCACCTTCCAACCCAATCCAATCCCTCACCGGGAGCTGACCGCGCAACAACGGCTCACCTATGAAGGACAAGCTGAAGCGCATGGGGAAGACGCCGACACCACGGCCGAGTATTTCGAGCGCTTGGGGAGCCGCGCTCTCTTTTTGCGCTTCTTCCTTCTGGCGCCGCTTTACCTGGCTCTGCCGGCCTTTCTTGTGTCCCTCCGGGAGTACCGATTCGTCTGGGTTCCGATCGCGCTGCTGGTTTTCGGTCTCGGCACCAGTTTCTACCCGTACTTCTTCCCCCAGTACGTCGCCGCCGCCACGTGCCTGCTGGTGCTCATCGGCGTGACGGGTCTCGAGCGGCTGAGCCGGTTGAAGCTCCGCGGACTCCTGGTGGGCCAGTTCTCGGCCAGGCTGCTGGTTTTCCTCTGTGCCGCGCACTTCCTTTTCTGGTATGGCATCCACTTGTTTGGCAGTGACAACCTATTGCTGGCGATGGGGCGCTACGAGACCTGGGACTTTATCGATTACGGCGACTCGGAAGGGCGGATTTCCATCAACCAGCAACTAGCGGAGGCTCTCGGCAAGCAACTGGTATTCGTTCGTTACGGCCCGCAACACGTGTTTCGCGAGTGGGTGCATAATGCCGCCGATATCGACAGCGCCCCGGTTGTCTGGGCACTGGACCTGGGCGCGGACGAAAACCGGAAGTTGGAACACTACTATGCCGACCGCACCGTTTGGCTGGTGGAACCAGACGCCCGGCCGCCCCGGCTGATGCGCATCGCCGGACGGTAGCGCCAGCATCGGCCGCCGAATGAATGTCTCGGAGATGTTCACGCCGCCCCCGGCGGGCCCCCTCCGAGCCCGCGGTTCGCCCCTCTCCATCCCTGAACCCTGAGTTGATAAGGCGCTGCTACTCGCGGCGCGTGTTACTTTCCGGGTCTGCCTAAACGGGGCCATTTCCCGATGGCCCGAAAGGGCCAATGGCTCCAAAGAGCCATTGGGCTCGCGTAACGGCGGGATCGCACGCTGGCGTCATTTCTTTCCGGTGATCTGCCGATCATACTGCGGGATGCGTGCATTCGCGGGACGAAGCGCCGCCGCGGCGGCGGTTGTGGCTTGGCTGCTGGCAGGCGCCGGCGCGCGGGCACAGGGTCCGGCCGATTCGAGCGAATCACCGCCGGCAAACGTCGTTGCGGCAAGCCCCTTCAATGAAGAACGGATTCTCGGGGTGATGCCGGATTACCAGACTGTGAGGGAGTCCAGCATCCCGGTCGCGCCGCTGACCGCTAAACAGAAGTGGGACCTGGCCTGGAAAGAGACCGTCGACCCGTTCAATTTCGCCAGCGTGGTGATGGCGGCGGGGTTTTCGCAAAGGGGCAACCAGACTCCCAAGTACGGAGAGGGCGATGCGGCATACGGCGAGCGCATCGGGGCCGTGTTCGCCGATTTCGGCACGCAGAACTTCTTCAGCGCCGGCTTGCTGGCCAACCTGTTGCACCAGGACCCCCGCTATTATCGCAAGGGGCCCGCCACCGGGATACTGAAGCGTGTGGCCTACTCGGTCAGCCGGATTGCCGTCGTGCGAACAGACTCCGGCCGTTCGGCATTCAACTCCTCCGGCGTGGGTGGCATGATGATGGGGATCGCGGCATCCAATCTCTACTATCCTTCCGCCAGCGTCAGAGGCACGGTGATGGCCGGCCGCTTGTACACCAGCCTGCTGGGCGGCATCATCGGCAACGTCATGTCGGAGTTTTGGCCCGACGTTCAGAAGAAATTCTTTCACCCCAAACCCTGACGCGGGGGCGGGCTTCACCGGAACAGCAAGGGAGCGAACTCGTTCAGATAGCGGCGCCAGACAATCCAGGTGTGCGCGCCGGTGCTTTCCCGAAAAGTGTGCTGGATCTTCCGTTCGGTCAGAAATTCCGAAAAGCTTTTGGCCGCCGCAAACAGGCTGTCTTGATTCCCGCAACCGATCCACAGCAGATGCAGCTTTCGATTGGCGTCTTGCGGATCGGCCGCCAAGCCGGCGAAGGTCTTCTGAAACTCAGCCGGCCGCAGCGCCGCGCTGAAGCCGGCCACGTAGCTGAACGACTCGAGGTCACTAGTGTCCGGCTAAACTTTTCTGGAAACGCGTAACCTGCGCAGAATCAGATTGATGGCCGGATGTGTGGATTTTTCGATTTGAGGTTCGAACAGCGGGATTTGGCTGCTTGAGCCGGGACAGGAGCAGGCCGCAGAATGGGGCATGAACCTCGGCCGTACCGTCTTCTCCCAGATCATGGAGCACCTGCCCGAATACGAGTTCCAGAAGTGTGTGACCCGCTATCGCGGCGACTCTCACTTACGAGGCTTCTCGTGTTTGGACCAGTATCTGGCACTGTCCTTTGCCCAGTTGACTTACCGCGAGAGCCTGCGCGATA
>JBEKSR010000047.1:0-31990 GCA_049516835.1 Bryobacteraceae bacterium
TTGACCATCAACTGCGGGATCAGGTATTGGGTGGCGTCGCCCAGCAGGTCCTTCATCAGGTGCATCTGCTCGAAGTTCTCCGTGTTCATGAAATAGTAGTATTCGCCATCGTCGTACAGGTACTGCATTTCGTGCTCTTCGAGCAGCGCCTTCTCCACGCGGTCCTCGGAAGAGAAGCGGTGCTCGGTCATGGAGCCGCTGCGCAGGCTGCGCATTCTGACCTGCACGAACCCTCGCAAATTGCCGGGCGTACGGTGATTCACGCTGAAAATCGAGTACAGCTCGTTGTTGAACTTGACGACCATCCCAGGGCGCAGTTGGGTTGCCGAAACCATGAAACTCCTCGCTAGTTGTGGCTTTGAAACTTCAGTATAGCAAGCCGTCAGAACGGCAGAATCTCTTCGCGGACCGGGTCGAAATCGATGCGCCTCTTCTGCACGTATGAGAGATTGCCCAGGTGCGAAGCTTGCGCCGAGCGGTGGCCGATGAGCACGTCGCCGTTGGGCAGTTTGCGCGAGCGGACGCACTCGAGGAAGTTCTGGACGTGATCCAGGTCCAGGTCGCTCGACGCCTGCACCACCGTGGCTTGCGCATTGCGGCCCGGCGGATGGAATTCGTAGCGCGAGCGATCGATCCACAGGCGGCCCTCGGTGCCGCACATCTCGATGGCAGCCCCCGTGATGCCGGGAGCCAGCGTGGCTTCGAACGTGGCCGTGAACTGCGACGGGTATTCCAGCAGCACGTTGATGGTGTCGGGCGCGGTGCGGCCGTCCTTGTAGTGATACACGCCGCCCGCCGCCGACGCCGAAATCGGATTGTCCTGGCCCATGAACATGTGAACCACGTCGATCCAGTGGGTGAACAGGTCGGTCACCTGCCCGCCGCCGAAATCCAGGTACGCGCGCCAATTCCAGTACTGCTGCGGGTCCCAGTCGCGCCACTTCAGGGGGCCCAGGAAGTGCGCCCAATCCAGGTTCGCCGGCTGCGTCTGGAGCGACGCCGGCGCCTTGCGCAGGTGATATCCATTGCCGTGCCACCAGGTGCGCGCCAGCGTGATTTTGCCCAGCTTGCCCGTGTCCATGTAGAGTTGTTTGGCCTCCAGGTAGTGCTTGCCGGAACGCTGCTGCATGCCCACCTGGCAGATGCGGTTGTTGAGGCGCGCGGCCTTGACGATGATGGGGCCTTCTTCGATCTTCAGCGTCAGCGGTTTTTCCACGTACACGTCTTTTCCCGCGTTGAGAGCGTCCGTGGCCACGGCCGCGTGCCAGTGGTCGGGAACGGCGATCAGCGCCACATCCACGTCCTTCAGAGCCAGCAGCGCGCGGTGGTCGGTGAAGCTCCTGGCGTTGGGCGCGTCCTGTTTGGCGCGGTCCGTCTGCGCGCCGTAAATGTCGCACAGGGCCACCACATCGGTGTTGCCCGCTTTAATGAACTTCCCCATGTCGCTGCGGCCGCGTTCGCCGCAGCCGATGAGACCGAGTTGCACCCGGTCGTTAGCTCCGAAAACTCGGGAATAGGAAAGCGCCGTGGCGGCGGTGACGCCGCGTAGGAAGGCCCTGCGGGGCACGTCGGTTTTAGACATAGCTAGATTATATTGCGTTTCACCGTGCTACTTTGAACGCATGCCGCAACCGGCCGGTCGCACGGCAAAACTGGACGCGGTCTTCACCCGCGGAGCGCTCTTCCTGCTCATTGCCCTGCTGCTCGGCGAGACCACTATCAACTTCATCGATCGCCAGGTGCTCTCGGTTCTGGCGTCCACGTTGCGTGGTGAGTTCCACTTGAGCAACAGCCAGTATGCCGCCATCATCAACGCGTTCATGGCGACATACGCGGTGGCCTACACCTTCGCCGGCTATGTCCTCGACCGTCTGGGCGTGGGCCGCGGACTCACCCTGTCGGTGAGTTGGTGGTCCGCCGCCGGTATGCTGACCGCGCTCACCCGCGGGCCGCTGAGTCTGGGTCTGTTCCGCGGCCTGTTGGCCGTCGGTGAAGCCGGAGCCTGGCCGGCATTCGCCAAGGCGACCGCGGCCTGGGTGCCCTCCGAGGCCCGCACCCTGGCCATCGGAGTCTGCAACAGCGGCTCCAGCCTCGGCGCCATGATCGCTCCTCCCCTGGTTGTGGGCATCACCGCCATCGCCGGCTGGCGCGGCGCCTTCATCGCCACCGGCGCCATCGGCTTCCTATGGGTGCTGGCATTTCAACTCTTTCGCCGGACCCATCCCCAGATGGCCCGCGCCGAAAGCGTCCCCATCGCCGCCGGCGATCGCGTTCGCTGGGTTGAATTGCTCCGCTACCGGCAGACCTGGGCGGTCTTTTTCTGCCGCTTTTTCGCCGACCCCCTGTGGTTCTTTTATGTCTTCTGGATTCCCGAGTTCCTCACCCGCGAGCGCGGTCTGAACCTGACCGGCATTGCCGCCGTTGCGTGGATTCCCTTCCTGGTTGCCGACCTCTCCAACTTCTCTGGCGGATACCTGACGCTTCGCCTGCAGCGCGCCGGGTGGAGCGTGAATCGCACGCGCAAGACGCTCATGGTGATAGCGACCGTGCTCTCGCCGCTCGGCATTCTCGCCGTATTCGCGCATTCCCTGTTCTGGACCATCGCCCTGATTTCGGTGGCCATTTATTTCTGGATGTTCTGGTCCATCACGATACACAGCCTGCCCAGCGACTATTTCCCGCCGCGAGCCGTGGCCTCCGTTTACGGCATCGGCGGCACCGGTTCTACCGTGGGCTCGGTAATCAGCACCTGGGCAGTGGGCCGCACTTTGGATGCCACCCACAGCTATGCGCCCGTTTTCATCGGACTCGGGTTGTTGATGCCCATAGCGCTGCTGGCCGGCACGGCGTTGATGGGGCGTGTGGAACCGGTGAAAGACTTTTAGGGGCCAGCGGCTCCGCTCTGTTTCCCCGGCGCCCAGGCGAGCCCGTCCGCGCCTCTCCCGGCATCGATCAGCTTCACCTTCCAGCCGGTAAGCCCGATCTCGGCCACCTGGTGGCTGGCGTCGCGGGACACGTACGCACGGCCCTCAGGCTCGCTGGTGTCCCGCCTGCGGGCGAAATCCATTCACGGTTGAATAGTCGCCTTCAGGACTTCCGGCCCGCTTGGACCTTTTGCTCGAGCATCCTGCTCGGCGGTAACAAACACATCGAAACTCTTCAACGGTGTGACGGTTTCGAAGGTCGCCTTCAGGTTCTTATCCATTTTCAGTTGGCCCTGATTCTCGGAGTTCCCGCCCCGTTCCTGCAACCAAACAACATACGCGACTGCGCGTGGCGTCAGGTTTTCAAGATTGGCGAGATGCTGAACTGTCATCTTCAGTTTCGTGTTGCCGTTGTTGTCCTTGCTGATCTCAACCTCGGCCCGAGCACCGGGAACGATAGACGCTGCGGTCATTGGGTACTTCTTGGCTGCATACCCGACAGTACAAAGCAGCGCGAACATCAAACCGATTGTGCAAAGCTTTCGCATCGGACACCTCCATGCTTATGCTCGCACAAACGCAACGTCGGTGATTTCGCTACTTTGAATTAGGCTCCTCCGCACCTTTGATTCACGCGCTGGCCGGTGGGCCACCCTCTCAACCGCAGCGTCGCAGCAACTCGGGCGCGGCGCTCGAACCCCGACCGGGGCCACACCACCAAATCGGCCGCCGTCCCAGTTCCCCGCAAGGCCCGATACGCCAGCCGGCTTCGCAACCGTTCCGGCGGCGCGTCATCGGGCACGATGACCACAAGGACAATTCAGTGACACGCTACTCAACCCCCAATGAAGAAACCCTCCGCCGCGCATCGCCGCCTCAGCCAGCCCGCTTGAGCGCTGGGGCGTTCTCGACAATGATGCGGGGCCGTGGGTTGGGGAGTGGAACGGGCAAGCCCTCCTCCTCCAGCAGGCGCACATGTTCGGTCATGCCCCATTTGGCCTGATAGAGACAGTCTTCGACGGAATGTCCGACCCCACTGAAGCCCTCCAGGTCGGGTGAGTAGAAAGAGAAAAAGTCGGGCTCCGAGGTGGCCTCGATCACGAGCGAGTAGCGCAAGTCAATCATCGTTTACTCCCGGCTTGATTCCGGCGGCCTTCAGGATGGCATGGTATTTGCCGGCTGGGCAAACCGCTACAGGGTCGATCACACCCCCATCTGACGCCAGCCCTCCAGGTACCTCCCCGGCCCGCGCAAGCACAATTTGCCCGTTCCGTGCCAGCCCAACGCCTTCCGCCGGCCCGCATACACCCCCAACCCCGGTGACAACAATCTTCACGCCCTATTTTTCTTTATCCTCAACAGCCTACAGCCCACCCTGACCCAGCGCCCACCCCTCCATCAGCTACTGTGAAATCAGGGGCGGCAGGAACCCCGTCAACTCCATGTCATCTCGCAAACAAATCGAGGCCAATCGCCTCAATGCGCAGCACTCTATCGGTCCGCGCCGCCCCTGGCCCCGTGAGCGAAGCCACGCCGAACCCCTGTCGAACCAGCGGCCTGGCCACGAAATTGGGTTCGTTCCGTCAATTCCCCCCGTGCGCCCCCGACCCCCGATCACCGGCCCATGGCCCCGCCAGCGCAGTCAGCCAGAACCTCTCTCAAACCAGCCACTTGGCCACGAAATTGGGTTCGTTCCGTCAATTCCCCCCGTGCGCCCCCGACCCCCGATCACCGCCCCATGGCCCCGCCAGCGCAGCCAGCCCGAACCCCTGTCGAACCAGCCGCTTGGCCACGAAATTGGGTTCGTTCCGTCAATTCCCCCTGGCCCCCGGCCCCTGGCCCCCGAAATTGGCTTCGTTCCGTCAATTCCACTCGAGCCATCCGCCGACCCCGACCCCTGGCCCCTGACCCCCGACCCCTGGCCCCGCGAGCGAAGCGAGCCTCACGGCAACAGCACCATATTCGACCGCCACACCGCGAACTTCTGCGCCGAAGGTTCGACCACGCTCACCTGGCAGGTGTACTTACCCGGCTGCAACTTGGCGAGAGGGACACTGAAGCTCACCGGCACCGCTTTCGATTTGGCGTTCAGCCCGTCCGTGATCCGGAGCGGCGCGGTTTCGAACGCCTTCACCCTGCCGCGATAGAAGCTCACGCTGGCCACCATCAGTTGCGTCTTCTGGGCGGCCGGCTGATAGGCCTCCAGATACACGTACATATCTTGTTCTTGGCGGAACACCCGCGTCACGCTGGGAATCAGCTTTTGGCCGTCCCGAACCAGCGGATTGGCGGCGATCAGCTTCTTGTCCCGCTCGGCGCTGGCCACCGCCGTATCGAGCTTCTCGCGCTGATAGCTCAGCACCACGGAACTGATCGGCAGGTATGGCTGCCCGGTGGTGAGGTCCGGGATGGCAAACTTGGTTTCGAAGGTTCCCATTTTCCCGGTTTCGTTCTCGCGCGCCAGGAATTTCAACGTATAGGTTCCCGGCTGAAGCGTGAAGCCGGTGTCGTATTCCAGGTTGTGCCTGGACAACTGTCCGACCGTCTCACCCTTCAATTTGACCGTAATATCGTCGCGGACGTTGCCAGCCAGCGCTCCCTTGGCGTCTTTCACTTCGCCGATGAAATCGAGCCGCGTCGTCTCGGCTCCGCCTTTCCTGGCGAGCTCGATGTCGCTGCCCGGGATCTTCACGGACACCGGAACAAAATACCGGTCCTTCGCCAGCCGGAAATAATTCACTTCCAGGGCCACGGTGAGGTCGGTTACGGGATCGCCCAGCATCAGCGCCTCCTGCAATTGCCGCTCCCGGTCGGAAGTGGTGAACTGCTTGAATTCCTTGCCGGCGAAGTAGCCGCTGCGGTAGTCGAGTTTGGCTGTCGGACTCCCGTTGATCTGCACCTTGATGCGGCGGTACCGGCCGTCCAGCGCCGTGTTGGTGCTGTAGTAGCCCAGAATGTAATAGCTCGATATGTCTTTCTGCGCCTGCACGATGCCCAGCGCCAGGTCGTTCCGATCCAGCAGCGCCTTGCCGCCCGTGTCGGAGGCCAGCGTGTACAGCGTTTCCTGCTGGCCCTGGAAGTTCTCCTGCGCGGTCCGCTGCGAGCTGCCGGAGTACATGCCTTGGCCGCCGGGCGAGGCTTGCGTGGCGTCGCCCAACGGAGCGGTGGCCACCAGGCCGCGCGCATCCACCGGATAAAATGCCACGTTGCCGCGGATGGCGGCGTTGATGGTGGCGCGCAATTGCGCCTGGTTGTCGATGCCGGTGCGGCTCATGCCGCTGGCGAAATAGACCAGCGCCTTTTTCTCGGGCAGACTCGCCAACATTTTGACCGCCGATTCCAGCGCGGCCAGCTTGCGGTCGGTGTTGAAGATGTTGAACTCGTTGTCATCCGCGGTGTACGCCGCTCCGGTATCGCCCTCGCTGTCCGCGCCGGTGCTGCCGTTCGCCATCCCCGTCTCGCCGATGGACAGGCCCTTGACCACCTGCGTCAGGCGATCGCGATCGTCGGTGAAGTCTTGCAGAACGGTCAGATCCGTCGCGTACCTCAGCACCGCCACCAGGTCCGATTGCGTCATCTGGGTGTCCAGGAATCTCAACGCCGCCTGCTGCGCGCGGATTTGATCCGCCACCGCCATGCCCGCCTGGTCGAAGAACAAGACCAGCAGGCGGCGGTCTTTGTATTTGACCTCGCCCGGCTTGGCGGGAGCGATCTGGGTTGGGACCGCCGCCTTCACCGCGGTGGGCGCCGCGGCGCCCTCGGGGCCGCGGGGAGTCAGACCGGGCGCCGCCAGCACGGTATCTTCCAGCCTCTGGTATTCGAATACCTTGATCTGCTGCGGCTTGCCGTCTTCGGTGACGGTGAAGTCCGAGGCCCTCAGCCCAGTCATGGGTTCGCCGTTCTTGTCCTTGGCCGAGATATTGACGACCACCAGTTGAGCGGTGGCTTCGAACTTGACGGGGGGCTGTGGCGCCGCTGGGAGACTCTGCGGCGGCGCCATCGCGGCCATCTGGACGATGAGGAAAGTGGTTATTATTGCTAGCATTAGAATCTAAACCTCAAGTTAATGGTGAGCTTGCGCATGCCCGCGGCGCCGGTGGCCAGTCCGTAGGTGCTCGAGCCCATCACCGTTCCCCAATTCGTGATGGTGACCCGGTTCAGAACGTTCTGGGCCTGGAACTGGAGATCGATGCTGCGCCGCTCGCCAATCCGGAAGACGCGTCCCAGCGAGCCATCGAGCGAAAACGTGGTCGGGCCGGGGATGGTGTTTCTTCCCGCATTTCCCCACTCCCCAGCCACCGGCTCCGTGAACGCCGCAGTGTTGAACAACAGGCCGGAAACCTCCACCGGCAGCCCGGTGGCGCTCGCCCGGACGGTATTCGCGACCGCCGTCCCGCCAACCTGCGAGCGGTTCCCGCCGATGGTGGCGGTGAATGGCGTTCCCGAGCGAAGGCTTACATTCCCGCTGATGGTCCAGTCCTTCATGAGCGCTCCCTTCCAGCCGT
The DNA here is from genome assembly GCA_049516835.1 of Bryobacteraceae bacterium. Lineage (GTDB taxonomy): Bacteria > Acidobacteriota > Terriglobia > Bryobacterales > Bryobacteraceae > Fen-178. The sequence continues at coordinate 7,430 of JBEKSR010000047.1, forward strand.
TGGTGAGCGTGCCGCCGGCCGTCCCCATGCCGGTCGAGTACTGCACTTGCATCCCGAGATTGTGCCGCGCATCGAAGCTGGAGAGCGCCCGCTCGGCGGCCAGGTCGAGCCAGTCTTGCGCCACCGGGGTATTGCCCTGGCCGCGCCCGCCGGTCCCGGCGTTGTCGATGGATTTCGAAAACTGGTACGACGCGTGCGCCATCACGCCGCTGTGGAAGCGCCGGTTCAGTTGGAATTGCGCCGCGTGATAGATGGAGTTGCCGCCCGAAGTCTCGTAGATGAAGCCGTGCGGCAACGCGGATTCCGCCGCTCCGGGCGCCACGGAGTTCGGTATGAACTGCTGGTCGAGCCGCGTGCCTTTGGTGCCGAGGTAGCCGGCTGTGCCGAAGAAGGAGAAGGGCAGATCGTGCTGAACCGTAAGGCTCCAGCTCTGCGCGTACCCGATCCGGTAGTTCGGATCGATGGCATAAGTATTCGTGAGCGTCTGGCTCGCCGCCGCCAGGAAACCGTTCTCGAGGCTCAGGGGATTGGCCGCCGAACTGGCGACGCTCAACGCCTGGGCGAATGGCGGCTGCTGCGCCATGTTGCCGGCGATGAGACTGTAGACCGAGGTGTTGTAGTAGATTCCATATCCGCCGCGGACCACCAGCGATCCGTTCGTCAGAGGCCGCCAGGCAAACCCGAGCCTGGGCGAAATATTGTTGCGGTCCGGACGGATCAGGGAGCGCGCGGTCTGGCTGGCCTCGACCGCCGTCACGGCCGAGTAGCCGGGCGCGATATCCAGATTGACCAGCCGGTTGTACAACTCGGTCATGGGCGTGGCGTAATCCCAGCGAAGTCCCAGGATGAGACTGAACCGGGGAGCGATGCGCCAGTCGTCGTTCACGAAGAAGTCATAGCCCGATCCGCGGAAGTATTTGTCGGGGTTGCCGTAGCGGATGGAGCTGGTGGCCGGCATGCCCAGCAGGAAGTCGGCCAAGTCGTAGCCGGTGCCGCTTTGAGCGATGCCATTCACCAGCAAGCTGGTGGCGGAGCCAGTGAAGGTGTAGGCGCCGCGCCCGTTGGAATCGGCGAACTGGTTGAACTGCTGCCGGCGGTAATCGCCGCCGAAGGTGAAGTTGTGCAGGCCGTGAACCCACGTGAGGTTGTCGCCCACCGAGCTGGTCTGGTTGCGGTTGAGAGACGCGTTGCCGTCGCTGAGCCCGGCATAGTTGGTGAAGTTCAGGCTGGGAGGGCCCCAATTCATGGGGTTCTGCGACGTGCCCGCAATTTTGAGCTCGGCGGCCACATTTTCGCGGTTCGCGAAGTACGGCGAGGACAACTGGCGCATCCGGCTGAAGCTGTATTGAAGGCTGTTAGTCAACCGCGTAGTGATGTTGCGCGACCAGCCGAGGCTGGCATTGATGGCGCGTCCCGAACCCGTGTCGGTGAACTGGAACAGGTTCGGCGAGACACTGTTGCTGCCCTGGTATGCCAACCCAAAGTTCAGCCGGTCTTTGGCGCCGATCCTGATGTTCGATATGCGCGAATTCAGGTTATGGGAATTGTTCAAACCGCTCCAGGAAGCCTGATAATTGCGCGCGGCGAACGGCAGATTCGGCTCGGGGAAGTACTTCAACAAGGCGGTTGCCGTGGCGCTGATACGGCTGGCCGGGATCTTGTTGCCGGGGAACGGCGCTCCGGTGGTTGGATCGTAGATGGTCGACGCCTGCGAGAAATCTCCGCTGCGCTCCAGTGCGGTCGGCATGTTGACCGGGTCCGAAGTTGTGCCGGTCCGGTTGCGCTGGAATTGGAGATCGAAGGTGAACATGATGTGCTTCTGCGCGCTCACGAGTTTGGGAATCCGCAAAGGGCCGCCCAGCATCACGCTGCCGCGCGCGTTGGCGTAGGCCGGCTTCGCCACGTCGGCGCCGGTGACGGAGAACGTCCGGGCATCCCAAACGGAGTTATCGAGGCTGAAGGACGCGCCGGCCATGTACGTGTTGCGCGGGTCGCGACGCGCATTGCCGAATGCCGTGGCATTGGGGCGTCCCTGCCAACCCGGGGGCGGGCCGCCGGGGCCTCCCGGTCCCCCGTCGGGCGGTCCGCCGCCACCGGGTCCTCCTCTACCGGGTCCTCCTCCACCGGGTCCGCCGCCTCCGGGACCTCCACCCGGAGGAGGCCCGCCGCCCCCCGGTCCGCCGGACCCAGCGGCCGCCCCACGCGCAACAACCTGCGCACCTACGGGGCCATCCGCAGTGGGCCCGCTCAAAGTTGGGCCGCCCATGCCCGGCGCGCCCATGCCCGGCGCGCCCATGCCGGGGCCGCCCGGACCGCCCATGCCGGGAGGTCCGAGCCCCCAGTCGTTCTGCTGTTGCATGCCCAAAGCGCTGCTCATGCTGCCCTGCACAATGAACGAATTGGCGGAACTCGGGGTGAGGTCGGCAATCTCTTGAGTCGTGATTGCGCCTTCGGTTCCGACCGCTTCGGCCTCGGCGCTGGCCGCCTTCCGCACTCCCTGCCCTGCCGCCAGCGCTTCCTCCGACAGGAACTTCAGCGCGAAATCCGGAGAAGGGGCATCGGAAGCGACCCCGACCTGCCGGGCGATCTTCTCGAATCCGAGCATCTCCACCTCGATCGTCCAAGTGCCATCCGCCAAATCGGAGAAAGAGAATGCCCCCTGCTGATCGGTAGTGGTGACGATCTTCTTGTCACCCTGGATTGCGGTCACGGTGGCGCCGGGCAAAGCCAGACCGCCGGCTTTGACCGCACCGTGGTATTCGGAAGCCATCAGCCCGGAGACGGCCATCCACGCGGCCACCAGGCGCCCGAGAGAATTACGAATGCGTTTCTTAGCCATCACTCATAGAGAAGCAATTGCGCCGCTGATTGTTTCTTCCGGAGGTGAAAGCTTTACGTCCTTAACACATTCTTTACCCTGCGAGCGATCTATCATATGAACGTGGAACAGAACCAGCGGCGAGCCGTGCTTTCCTGGCTGTTTGTCGGCACGCTTCTGGTTCTTTGTGGAGTTCTCGGGGTTCTGCAATATCGATGGATCGGCGAGGTCAGCCTGGCGGCGCGGGATCGCCTGCGTGGAAGCCTGCAGGCGAGCCTCGACCGGCTCAGCCGGGATTTCAATTCCGAGATTGCCACGGCATGCCGCGCACTGCTTCCGGCCAACTCGTCAGAGGCGGAATTCGCCGCCCGGTACGAGCAGTGGAAGAGAACCGCCCGCCACGGCCAGATTTTTCGCGCTATCGCGATTGCCCAACCGCAAACCAAGGCGGTGATATTGCGGCGCCTCGACCTGGAGACAGGCGCCTTCGAGACTACCGAGTGGCCCGCGGAGTGGAGCGCCATCAGAGAACGGCTGAGAGGCGGCCGGCCCGGTCCGCCGCCCGAAGATGACGGGCCGGCGTTCGATCTGCCCTTGTTCGGGATGCCCCCGCGCGGCGATCCGTCCGGCGACCTGATCCTCGATCTCAACCTTCAGTACGTTCGCGATGTCATGCTGCCGGAGCTGATCCAGCGGCATCTCGGCTCGGACTACCAAGTCGAAGTGGTCACCAGAGCAACTCAACCATCGGTAATCTATCAATCGGACCCCGATGCGCCGCAGCGGATCGCCGCCACCGCGGACGCCTCGGCCGGCCTTTTCGAAGTGCAGTTCGATCAGATCTTTCGCCCGGAGGGACCGTCAGGCGGGGGCGGGCGCGGAGGCGGGCGCGGGGGCGGGGGCGGGCGCGGCAGAGGCCCGGGGAGCGATGCGGGGCGCTGGCAGATGTTTGTGCGGCACCGCGCCGGATCGCTTGAAGCGGTGGTCGCTCAGGCCCGCTGGCGCAACCTCGCCGTTACCGCGGGCGTGCTTCTGTTGATGGTGGCCAGCGTGGCGGCCTTGGTGCGCTTCACGCGGCGCGCGCAGAAACTCGCGGAGCTGCAGATGGAATTCGTGGCCGGGGTTTCCCACGAGCTGCGGACGCCGCTGGCGGTGATCCACACCGCGGCCTACAACCTGCGCGGCGCAGTGGCCCAGAACCCCAGCCAGGTGGAACGCTATGGAGTCTTGATTCAGCGGGAAAGCGGCCGGCTCAAAGAACTGGTCGAGCAGGTTCTGCAATTCGCCGGCGCGAAGGCCGGCTGGGTCATCCAGGAACCGGAGCCGCTGTCGGTCGAGACCGTCGTCGAGGCCGCGATCAGTGAATCCCAGTGCGTCGTCGAAAAGAGGATCGATCGCGGGCTTCCTCCCATACTGGGCGATCCCGTGGCGCTCCAGCACGCTCTTCAAAACCTGATCGGCAATGCCGCCAAGTACGGAACGGCAGGGGGCAACTGGATCGGCGTCTTTGCGTCGCAGACGCGCGACAGAGAACAGGCGGTGGTCGAAATACGAGTGGCGGATCGCGGACCTGGAATCCCGGAGGACGAGCAGAAACATATCTTCGAGCCGTTCTTTCGCGGCCGGCGCGCGGTCGAGGATCAGATACACGGCGCCGGACTGGGGTTGAACCTGGCGAAGAAGATTGTGGAGGCGCACGGGGGCAGCATACGCGTCCAGAGCGAGCCGATGAAGGGAACCGAGTTCACGGTGCGGATTCCCGCGGCGCCCGCCGCCCCCGCCGGAGCATCCGCATGAGCTCGCGCATTCTGCTGGTGGAGGATGAGCCAGGCCTGGTGCTGACGTTGTCCGATCTGCTCCGCGCGGAGGGCTACACGGTCGAGAGCGCCATTGACGGACCCACCGGGTTGGCCAGGGCGCTGAATGAGGGCTTCGACTTGATCGTGCTCGATGTGATGCTGCCCGGCAAGAACGGGCTTGAAGTCTGCCGCGAACTGCGCCAGCGCGGCAAGGACGTGGCGGTCCTCATGCTCACCGCCAAGACACAGCTCATCGATCGCGTGGTGGGCCTGAAGCTGGGCGCCGACGATTACCTGACCAAGCCGTTCGAGCCGCCGGAGCTGCTGGCCAGAATCGAAGCCTTGCTGCGGCGCGTGAATAAGGAAAAGCTCACTCCGGTGGCGCGGTTCCAGTTCGGGAACGTCGACGTCGATTTCGAGAAGGGCGATGTGCGCAAAGACGGCATGCCGGTCGGCCTGGCCGCGAAAGAGCTCGAGCTACTCCGGTACCTGGTCGATCATCGCAGCAAAGTGGTCTCCCGAGACGAGCTGTTGGAAGGCGTGTGGGAGTATCAGCCGGGAGTCTCATCGAGGACCATCGACGTGCACGTCGCCTGGTTGCGCCAGAAGCTGGAAGACAACCCGCAAACCCCGAGGCACATCCATACGGTCCGCGGCGTGGGCTACCGGTTCTCCGCGTGAATGCCAAAAAAAAGCGCCGGGATGGACGCGGTCTCCCGGCGCTGAGTAAAACATCTGCGTAGCTTTCTGATGGCCCTTGGCCCGGAAGTTCCATGGTGCGTCAGGCCGCAGCGGAAATACAGTTCCAGAGGTACCGGCAGGGGACTGGTACGGGGGACGAATAGACCGTCGCCGGGCGAAGCAGTAAAGTAGTTGCATGTCAACCACCAGACGTCATTTTCTTGGCGCGGCCGCCGGAATCTCTGGAGCGCTCGCCGCGCAATCCCCCAATGACCGTGTCCGCATCGCACTGATCGGCGCCGGCGGACAGGGGAGCGGCGACGCGCGCACCGCCCTGGAAGCCGGCGGCGTGGAGCTGGTCGCGGTGAGCGACGTTTACGACGGACGCCTGACCCGCGCGCGGGAGGTGTGGGGCGATCATCTGTTCACCACACGCGATTACCGCGAGGTGCTGGCGCGGAAGGACGTCGACGCCATCATCATCGGCACCCCGGACCACTGGCACCAGAAGATCGCCGTGGACGCCATGAACGCCGGCAAGGACGTGTACTGCGAGAAGCCCATGGTGCAGCGCCTCGAGGACGGCCGGCAGGTGATCGAGGCGCACCAGCGCACCGGGCGAATCATGCAGGTGGGCAGCCAGCGGGTCAGCTCCATCGTGTACCAGAAGGCCAAGGAGCTGCTGGCCGCGGGCGCCATCGGCGAGCTGAACCAGGTGGAGGCGTGGCTGGACCGCAACTCGGCCATCGGCGCGTGGCAGTATTCCATTCCGCCGGACGCCTCGCCGGCCACCATCGACTGGGACCGCTTCCTGGGACGCGCGCCCAAGGTGCCCTTCGAGCCGATGCGGTTGTTCCGCTGGCGCAATTACCGCGACTACGGCACAGGCGTGGCGGGCGACCTGTTCGTGCACCTGTTCTCGGGCCTGCATTTCGTTACGGGCGCCACGGGGCCGTCGCGCGCGTATGCGACCGGCGGGTTGCGCTTCTGGAAGGACGGCCGGGACGTTCCCGACGTGCTTTTTGGTCTCTACGACTATCCGGCCACGGACAAGCATCCCGCGTTCAACCTGGCGCTGCGGGTGAACTTCGTGGACGGAGGAAGCGAGAATTCGGGTTTCCGGTTCATCGGCAGCGAGGGAATCCTGACCATCGAGGACGGGGTGACGGTCTCCCGCATGCCGCGCGAGACCGAGCCCGGTTACACCATCGACACTTTTCCGAAAGCGGTGCAGGAACAGTTCCTGAAGGAATATCGCGAGAAGTACGCGAAGCGGAGACCGACTCCGGCGACCTCGCTCCTTGCCGAAGAAAAGTTCACGCCGCCGCGCGGGTACAGCGACTCGTTCGATCATTTCCGAAATTTCCTGGATGCCGTGCGCACGCGCCGGCCGGTGGTGGAAGACCCGGTATTCGGGTTCCGGGCGGCCGGCCCGGCGCTGCTGGCGAACATCAGTTACTTCGACGAGCGAGTGTGCTTGTGGGATCCGGAGAGCATGACGCTGAAAGGAGCGTGACTCATGTTCGTCGTGCACAGTTTGCCCATTGCCATCATGTTCTGCGTAGTGACCATGCTCGGTTGGGGTTCCTGGGCCAACACGCAGAAGCTGGCGGGCAAGGAGAAATGGCCCTTCGAGCTCTTTTACTGGGATTACGCCATTGGCGTTTTCCTGTTCAGCCTCCTGTTTGCCCACACCCTGGGCAGCTTCGGCTCATCCGGACCGACAACGCGGGAGAGCCTCCACGCGGCGAGCTTCGCCTTCGTGGTTCCCGCCCTGATCAGTGGCGCCATTTTCAACCTGTCGAACATCCTGCTGGTGGTAGGAATCGACGCCGCGGGAATGTCCGTGGCCTTTCCCGTGGGAGTCGGGCTGGCGCTGGTCATCGGAACGGTCGAGAGCTACATCGAGACGCCCAAGGGCGATCCGCTCCTGCTGTTTGGCGGCGTGGCACTGATCGTGTTTGCCATGGTCATGTCGGCGATAGCGCACGGCAGGCTGCCGCAGGGCGGCGGGAAGAGCAAGTTACGCGGGCTGGTCTACTCGGCCATCGCCGGCTGCATCATGGGGTTCTTCTATCCGCAATTGATGCGCTCCATCTCTCCCAACTTCAACTCCGCCCCCATCGCGCCCGGGATGTTGACGCCCTACACCGCGCTGGTGTTTTTTGGAGTGGGAGTGCTGGGCAGCAACGTGGTCTGGAACACGGTGTTCATGAGAGCCGGCCACGTGGGTTACGGCGACTATTTCCGCGGCAGCGCGAAGCTTCATTGGATCGGCATTCTGGGAGGCTCGATCTGGATGATCGCGCTGAGTTTCAACGTGGTGGCATCAAGCGTGGCCGGGCCGGCCATCTCCTACGCCCTGGGACAGGGCGCGACGCTGGTCGCCGCCCTCTGGGGCCTGCTGATCTGGCATGAATTTCGCTCGGCCCCGGCAGGGACCACGAAGTACCTGGTGTTGATGCTGACCGGCTACACCACCGGCCTGGTGCTCATCGGCGCGGCTTCGCAGTGAGCGGGGCTGATTCCAGATGCGGGCTCACGTCCTCTTTGGCAGGGGAAGGAGGAGAGTTCCCGGCTTGTCGCCAAACGGAACAAAGCCATGGTGCAGATAGAAGCTCTCCGCCTGCTCATCCTTGGCGTCAACGACGAGCGCGTAAACGGCAATTTCGGACCGGCACGCACGCTCTACTGCATCCCACAACAGGGCGCCTCCGAGTTTACGGCCATGATAGGCGCCCGCGACGGCAAGGCGCCCCAGGCGTGCGACGGGCACCGCAGGATAGCGTGGCAAACGTTTGGCGAGCCGGACTGGCATCCGCGCGAGGAGGACCCCGCCCGCCGCTAATGTGTAGAACCCGGCAATCCGATTTGTGGCGATCTCGCGGGCCACAAAACACGCGGTGGCGCGGCGTCGCACATCCTGGCCGGCCTGCTCCCGAAAATAGCGATCCAGCGCATCCACCCCACACGTAAACTCCGTACGATCATGGCTTGGCCCAAGTGGCTCAATGATGAATGAACCGGTCATCGCGAGGATGCGATCAAACGGGCATGAGCCTTCTTGGCGCGCTTCAGGGCAGGCGCAAGAACCGGCGGATGCAGAAGCAACTCCACAAAGCGCTGCTGGTCTTCGATGGACAAGTGAATGACCTGGGCTTCGTCGATGGTCCTGTGTGCGACCTCCTGAGCAGCGGCCACCACAAAATCGCTGATACTGCGGCCCTGCAGTTCCGCGGCACGCCTGACGACCCGAAGCGCACCGGGCGCAATGCGAGCTTCGATACGCGCGGTGCGGCTGGCTTGCTGGGGCATGGCGGAGACACTCCTAAGCAGTATTGTACGGGATTCTGCCTCACAATGCAACGGCCGAAGCTGAGCCAGCGCGGCCGCCGGCGGGTGGGCAGCGCCTCAGGCGCAGGAGGCTTGGGGGACGTGTGCGTCCTGATCGGGCCAGACTTCCTCGAACGCCGTTTGGGGACCGTGTACCCCTGGAAGACCGGAATAGACTGTCGGAAGCGCTGAAGTCACTCGCCAACAGAATGGAACCGCCTCACACTTGACCAGTCTCTCCCTTCCTCTTTGACCACGCCCACAAGGCGCGATCCAAAGTCCTCAACGAGACCCCAGCCGCCGAAGCCAGGCGTTTACATTCCGGAAGATAGCGCCGGACATAAAACTCAAGGTCTGCGTCGGCATCGGCGACGCCCAAGGCTTCGAGGGCGCGAAAATCGATCACGGTGTATTGCTCCTGATCAAGTGCCGTGAGGATCGCAGAAGCCATGGGCGTTCCCACGCCGCGCAGTCCGGTCAACACGGCCAGTGCGCTCCTGGGTTCCCGTGCGCGAAGCGCCAAATGCAGCGCGTCCGCGATCTCCGAATCCGAGTTGTCGCTGATGAGCGCCAGGCGCCGTTCCGACTTCCAGGCGACGATCTTTTCAAGATTGGAGCGACTATAGTCGCCGCCGCGGATTCTCGATCCGGCGGCAAATGCCCTCTCGTCATTTTCGAGGTCCTCTGCCGGGTATTGCGTGGCCCAGTACGGGATATCCGTCAGTTGGAGATGGAAAGCAACTGGCCGCATATGGCCTCCCCGCCAGCGTACCAAAGCGCCATCTTCTGGCGGCGTCACCAGCAGTCGGGGTGAATTCCCCCCAACCGAAAGGCCCCTGGGAGCCCCGTTGTGGAAGACGACGGAGCGGCGTAGAACTCCAGATCGGGCACGTCCGCGAGTCGGGGACTCTTCGCTCATGTGGATTGCTTCCCGATTGCCGACGATCCACTCGGGGAGTCCCACGTTCCGGTAACGGCGTTCACGTCAACTATGGCGAGACCGCACTCGGCGAAAGCAATTTGCCGGGAACGAACGCCGCATCGAGGTCCTTAACAGGCGTCGGACGCGCGTATGCCATATCTGCGTGGCTCAAATGCGGGACACTGTGTCTATGAAGGCATCGGACCTTGCTCGCTTGAGCGAGCCGTACCGGGAAGGCGAATGTTCGACCAATGATCGGGCCTTGTCGGCGCTCGGTTTTCCCATGCGGCGCTGGAAGGAACTGGAGGCCCTAATCCTTGATGATCTTACCGAGCACAGTCCGTACGGTATCGGGTGGTGGGCACCGCATCCTGGCACCAGCCGCCGAATACTGATCAGCGATCAGTTATACGCGTGCGTCGCCAGTGTTTCAGCAAACATGATCGAGGCTGTGCTGCATTGGCTTGAGTATCAGGATTGTGCCGAGCGTGATAGTGAGCGGTTTGCGGATATCGTGCAGATCCGTGACGGGCAGTTTGATGTGGTTTTGCCGCGCCCCCGCAGCGCCCTGGAAGAACTCAGCCGTGAAATGGTCGTCATGCAAATCGCCGGCATGGCGCGAACGCTCTCAGCAGCATTAGACTGTCTGGCGGGCGCGATCATCGGCGTTGTCGCGATTCCTACGCCGATCCTTACTGCTGACCTCGGTAGAAAGATTCGGGAATTCTTCACAACGATCGGCCAAGGTACGACCGATGGAGAGAAGGTGCAGGCTGACTTCTATGGGAAATTCAGCGAAGTAATCGCATCTGCCGGGCCGGATGGATGGCTGCAATGGGCACTGGATTTCAGAAACATGCTCGTTCACCGCGGACGCAGGCTCGAGAATGGCCAGTTTGTTCCGAAAACACCTCAGCTATATGGCCCGGATGGGGAACGGGTTTTGCGCGCCCGCCGACTGACCTACCTTCCCAGGAACCCGAGCATGTCTGATGTTGAGGTCTGGCGAGAGACACCAATGACGTCTTCCCGCGACCCGCTCGAAGCGCTGGTTCTTACCGAGGACGCCACTCAAACTCTTGGGGGACTGCTGGACAGCACGAAAGCAATGATAAGCGAAACCGCGAAGCTGCTCATCGATGTCTGGAAGTGGCGTCGAGATAACCCGCAGATTCTTACGCAGCCGGCCGCGCAGTGGCCGAAGGGTGCCGCAATGACGCCGGCGTCGGTATTTCAGGGGTATGCACCACGCTCGCGGGACCTATCTTCCTCGATTGCTTCCACTCATCCGATCGTCGAGCGGAGGTTTCTAGCGGCCTCGTTGGATGATGCGTCACGGTCGCAATGGGACACGTTCGACTGACATCGCCCGGTCCTCCTTGGCCAACGGAACTTGGGCAGCAGCGTTCAAGTTGACGTGTAACACCCGTAGAAGTGGCGCCAAAGGCCCTCCAAGTCCTCTTGTGGGAAGTCTGGCCAGATTACCCCCCATAAACGCCGTGCACGGCACCAACGTGTGGTGGCTGAAACCGCGAGCGATGTTGGATTTGCTATTCTGGATTCGCGAACAAGAGGGCACAGCCAATTGGGTCTTGTGGAACGGAGGGCGCCGCCTCGCCTTCCTTCGAGGAACTGGCCGCTCAGCAGGACGTCACTCCAATTGACGACTTTGAAACTCTGCTTGGAAAGCCGTTGCCCGAAGACGAATCGGCAGAGGAATTCTCCGCGAGCCTGCGCGAGTGGCGTCTGGAGGGGACCCGTCTCGCCAACCCGCAATGAATGCCGCCATCGTTGACACCGACGTGGTGTCGATGCTGTTCAAAGGCGACACACGGGCGCTTGCCTACCGGTCCCGCATCACAGGCCGATTGCTCGGGATCTCCTTTATGACGCTGGCTGAGTTGGAGCGTTGGTCGCTCGAACGGAACTGGGGCCAGAGACGGAAGCTCGAACTCGCCCAACACTTGACACGTTACACTGTCCTGCCGGTCAGCCGCGAATTGTGTGCCAAATGGGCCGAGGTTTCTTTCGCCGCGAAGAGAAAAGGGCGACCGATCCAAACGGCCGACGCGTGGATTCGAGCGAGCGCCCTCCATTATCGGGTCCCCCTCATTACCAACAATCGAGGCGACTATTCGGTAGTTGACGGCTTGGTCCTGCTCTCGGCGTAGATCACTCTCGCGACGCCATTCCGGACCTGCCCCGCCCGCGGTCCGGATACGTCGTGGTGGGAAAGCACGGCCGCTCTCAGGCATGCACTCCGGCCGGGCAAGATCGGTTTTGGCGGTTAGCCCCCCGCGTCACGCCTTGGGGCTTTTCTTCACCTCCAGGTCGTCGGTGAGGATCACGGCTTCGGCCAGGTCGCGCATGGAACGCCGGAGCCGGCGGCTCTCATTGCGCAGCCTCAGCTAGGCCTCTTCTTCGGTGACGTTGTGCTTGTGCTGCAGGATGGCTTTGGCCCGTTCCATGAGCTTGCACGCTTCCAGCGTGCGCTTCATCTCGAGGGCTTCCGACATCAGCCGGGCGTTCTCGATGGCGATGCCAGCCTGGCCCGCTACCACCTTGACGAAGCCGATCTCGTCTTCGGTGAACTGGCGGACTTCGCGGGTGTAAAGGTTGATGGCGCCGATCACCTTTTCGCGCGTCATCAAGGGCACCGACAGCAGCGAAGCCAGGCCCGTCCGGCGCGCTAATTCGGGGTAGCGGTACTGCTTCTCCTCGAGCACGTCGCGAATCACCATGACCCGCCCTTCGCGCACCACGTGGCCGATGAGCGAGTCCTCGATCTCCAGCGGCATTTTGTGCAGATAGTTCGGCGACGAGCAGCACGCCGCCGAAATCACCAGCTCGCGGCGGTCCTCGTCCACCAGCATGATGGAGCACACCGGCGAATCCAGGGTCTTCGCCACCATCTCCGCAATGGCCTGCAAAATGCGGTCGAGATAATCCTCTTCCGAAATCGTCCGCGCCAGTCCCGCCAGCGCCTCCATGCGCCGGGCCGCGCTCTCGGTCCGCTCCTCGAGCTGGGACTTGGCGATGGCGCCGCCCAGTCGCTCGCCGATGAGGGAAAAGGAAAAGGAGACAGACGCATCTTGCGGCTTTGGCAAAAAATGCGTCTGACCCCTTTTCGTTGAAGGCGGCGCCAGCAGATACTCTCTGGCCAGGTCGGCGAACTCGTTGGGCCGGACGAGGTGGAAGCGGATCTCCAATTCGGAAAGGCGATTCAGTGAGCGAATCATGGCCTCCGACGGCACGTCGGCGGTGACTACGTGAAGCTGGCCGGCATCCACGCGGTACGGCATCACCTTCCACCGCAGGGCCGCTGCCGCAGGGAGCGCGCGGGTCGCCAGGCGGTTCACCTCGGCACTACTGGGAAGCCCCCAGGGGATTCCGGTTTGAGAGCTCAAGGCTTGGTAGAGATGTTCTTCGGAAATCTGTTGTAATTGCAGAAGATATTCACCCAGCCGGAGGCCGTCCGGAGCCCTGCGCAGAGCGGCTTCCAGTTCACCGGTCGATACACGGTTCATGCCCATCAGAACCTCACCGAGCCGGGGCGTTCCCTGCTCCGGGGTGCGGTGCGCGGGGTAAGCGTGCTCGGTCTTGTGCCAGGCCAGGGAGCGGTGCTCCAGGCGCGCGGCCACGAACTGGCCGACGGCAGCGAGGGTGGCGACGCAGTTCAACAGGTTGCCCCAGAAGATCCTGAGCGGCGATGCCGCGGCGAATCGCCATCCGTAGACACGCGCGCTGCAATGCGCCCGCACCGCAACTTGCAGCAGCGAGATCCCAAACGTAATGGCATAAACGCGGGTCACCCAGAACGGAATGTAGCTGGCCAAGTGCCAGGATTGGCCGGGCCGGGCGGTCAGCAGGTAACTCGACAGGCCATACAGGAGAAGCAGGTTGGCGGCCGGGGAGAGCAGATTGCCCACCAGCCCTTTGCGGTCCCGCCAAAACCAGTAGATCTGGCGCCAGGGACGCCATCCGTGAAACTGCCAGCCCTGGAGCGCAATCCCCGCCACCCATCGGCTGCGCTGGCGAACGGCCGAGCGGAAGCTCCGCGGAAAGTACTCGCGCGTGGCCGCCGGGGCGGCGGCATTTGGCCGGATGGGGACAAACACCTGGCGATAACCGAGAAGATGCAGCCGGCAGCCGTTTTCGTAGTCTTCGGTCAGGGATTCGGGGTCGAAGATGCATCCCCGATGGACTTCGCCCAGCCGTTCCAGCGCGGCACGCGCAAAGCCGGTTCCGACGCCGTTGGAGGGCAGAAACCCGCTGAGCCGCTGCCGCACGGGGATGTCCTTGGACTGGTATTCCGCGAACTCATCGCAGTAGAGCCCGTGAGTGAATTCGTTCAGCCTGGTGGGCAGGGGCAGCACCGGAACTTGCACCATGTCGTAGCTGCGCGAGAACCAGTTGATCAGACGCAGCGATTCCCGGTGGATCAGGTCCTCGGCATCGTGCGTCACCACCACATCGAAACGGACTCCCTGCCGGGATTCGTATTCCGTCATTCGGCGGTAGATCCAATTCAGGCAGTCGCCCTTGGAAGTGGGGCCGTCGTGGGGGCACGGGGCCAGGTGGACGCGCGGGTGGCGGCGCGCGGTTTCGGCTACCGCCCGCGCTGTGAGTTCGTCATTCGGGTAAACACCGACGAACAGGTCGTAGTTTTCGTAGCGAATGACCGAGAGATTGCGTTCCAGCATCCGCCCGATGACGCGGTGTTCGCGCCACAGGGGCACAAGAATGGCGATCCGGCGCTGAGGAGTTCGATCCAACTCCGATTCCGCCGGCCACTGAAACTGTTTTCGCCCGGTCAGGAAATAGACCAGGTCGATAAACAGATCATCCAGTCCACTCAGCAGCATCCATACCGCCAAGGGAACCAGACACGCCGCCACCCAGTGGTCGAGCCACACGATTTGAGATTTCCCGAATCTAAGTCAAGGTAGTGCCGGAGGAGCGGCGAAGATCTCAAGAAAAAGGGCTTACGGGCGTAGCGTCGGCGGCGGAACGCCCGATGCGGGTCTTGCCGCCGGCGCCACCAGGGTCACCTTGGTATAGACCACCTCGAAACCGGCGCGCTCGTAATTACGCTGCGATACGCTGCCGGGCAGGGTGGAAACCGTGGCCAAATCGCAGCCTTGGGCAACCGCTTCGTTGAGCCGCGCGGCGATGAGCTCGCCATGCAGGCCGTGGCAGCGGAACTGCGCGATGGTGCTGTCGGCAAACAGGGTCGCCAAGCCATGGCGTATGGCCAAAGCGGCTCCTCCGGCGCTGGCGCCGGTCTCCGCGACCCCCAGGTAGCACATGGCTCCAGGCATGGCGAAAATGGCGCGGCCCACATCCATCTCCCCGGTGGTGAGCTCGGGCTGATCGAAGAAGCCGCGGCCCACGGTGTAGGACCACAGATCGTCCTCGCCGGCCAGCGCGCGGCGCACGCGCGGCGTGAGCACGATTTCCGACCGGGCCAGCCGCCGGACCAGAACGTTGTTGAACTCCGTGGGGCGGTAGCCCCGTTCGCCCAGCGCCTGGAGCAGGCTGGGGCCGGCCAGGGGGCAGAGGTCGATGGTGGGCTTGGCGCCGCGGCTGCGAAAGAAGGTCTCGAGAGAGCCGATCTGGGCCTCGGTCACCGCGCCGTTGAGCCCGATTCCCACGGCGTGGGTGAGGGGCGAATCCGCGCCCGCGAAAATGGCGCAGCCGCCGGCCACTTCGAGGACACTGGCGCCGCGGGGGCTACACCCCCGGGCGTTGGCCGCCTCGGCGGCTTCAATCCGCTGGGCCAGCAGCGCATCGGCGAAAACCATGAAATCATCATATATGTATGGCAACTCAGATTCTGAGTCTTCCGGTGCGGGGAATGACCTGCGCCCATTGCGCGCGCAGCGTGGAGCTCCGGCTGGCCGGCACGCCCGGTGTAACGAAGGCCGCCGTCGACCTCCAGGCCGCCACGGCCACCGTGGAATACGACGCGGACGTGGTGAAACCCGAGACGCTCGCCAGCGCCGTGCGCGCACTGGGCTACGAAGTGCCGGCATGAACATGGCAGCGCCCGAACGAGTGGATCTTCCGGTCTCCGGGATGACTTGCGCGGCGTGCGCCCGCACCATCGAGCGGACTCTCGCAAACACGGCCGGGGTGGAGCGCGTTCGCGTGAACCTCGCCACTAACACGGCCACCATCGAGTACCAGCCCGGCCGCGTGCAGGTTGCGGATTTCATCGCGGCCATCGAGGAGCTGGGCTACGGCGTGCCCAAGGCGGAGACGCGGCCCGACAGCGCGGAGCCGGGCTACCGGCGGCGATTGCTGGCGGCCGTCATCCTCGCGGCGCCGGTGCTGGCGCTGGGCATGTCGCATCGCTGGCCGTGGCTGCAACTCGCCCTCACGTCGCCGGTGGTCTTCTACTCCGGCGCGCCCTTCTACGCGGCGGCCTGGCGCGCGCTGCGCCACTTCTCGGCGAACATGAACTCTTTGATTGCGCTGGGCACGGGCGCGGCGTTCCTGTACTCGCTCTGGGAAACGCTGCGCGGCGGGCACGAGGTTTACTACGAAGCCGCGGCTGCGATCATCGCGCTGATCCTGCTGGGCCGCACCCTGGAAGCCCGCGCGCGCAGCCAGGCCGGCGCGGCCATCCGCCGTCTGATGGATCTTCAGCCGCCGGCGGCGCGGGTGATTCGCGAGGGCGCCGAAGTGGAGCTGCCGGTGGAAGACGTGCGCGCCGGCGATGTGGTGGTGGTGCGGCCCGGCGAGCGCATTCCCGTGGATGGCACGGTCGAGAGCGGCGAGTCGGCGGTGGACGAAGCCATGCTGACCGGTGAGAGCATGCCCGTGGACAAGCAGGCGGGCGCCGCCGTGTTCGCCGGCACCATCAACCGTTCCGGCAGTTTCCGGTTTGAGGTGAAGGAGGCCGGCCGCGGCACGGTGTTGCAGCAGATGATCGAGATGGTGAAGCAGGCGCAAGGCTCGCGCGCCCCGGTGGCGCGGCTGGCCGACGTGGTGAGCGGCTATTTCACGGCCGGCGTTTTGCTGGCGGCGGTGCTCACGTTCGTGGCTTGGCTGTTCTTTGCGCCGTTGGCGGCCGCCATGGTCAACGCGGTGGCGGTGCTGATCGTCGCCTGCCCGTGCGCGTTGGGCCTGGCCACCCCCACCGCCATCCTGGTGGGAACGGGGCGCGGCGCCGAGCGGGGAATCCTGATCAAAAGCGGCGAAGCGCTGGAAATGGCGTGCCGCATCGACACCATCGTGCTGGATAAGACCGGGACTATCACGCGCGGCAAACCGCGGGTCACGGGGGTGTTCCCAGCGCCGGGCCGTACGGAGAGCGAATTGTTGCGGCTGGCGGCTTCGGCCGAGCGCTATTCCGAGCACCCGCTGGGCAAGGCCATCGTGGAAGCCGCCGCCGAGCGCGGCCTGGCGCTGGAGGAGGCCACCGAATTCACGGCGCTGGCCGGCCACGGCGTCCGCGCGCGCGTGGCGGGGCATGAGGTGTCGATCGGCAGACCCGGAGCCAAGGTCGAGATCGACGGCGCGCCGGCCGGGGCCATCGAAATCGCCGACACCATCAAGCCCGAAGCGGCTCAGGCCGTGCGCCGCTTGCGCGAGGCCGGCCTGGAGGTCTGGATGATCACCGGCGATAAGCGCGAGACCGCCGAAGCCATGGCGCGCGAGGCCGGCATCGATCGCGTGCTGGGGGAGGTTCCGCCGGACCAGAAGGCGGCGGAAGTGAAAAAGCTGCAAGCCGCAGGCAAGCGCGTGGCCATGGTGGGCGACGGCATCAACGACGCGCCCGCGCTGGCGCAGGCCGATTTGGGGCTGGCCATGGGATCGGGCGCCGGCGTGGCCATGGAGGCCGGCGACATCACCCTCATGCGGGACGACCTGAACGGCGTGGCGGAAGCCATCGAACTGGGGCGCCGCACCATGCGGATCATCCGCCAGAACCTTTTCTGGGCCTTCGCATACAACACGCTGGGGATTCCCATCGCGGCTTTGGGCCTGCTTTCGCCCATGGTGGCGGCGGCCGCCATGGCGCTTTCGAGCGTGACGGTGGTGAGCAACAGCCTGCGGCTGCGGTAGCGGCGGAAAGCCGGGGACTGACCGCTCTGTCCGCGCGGCGCAAAAGGCGGCGCCTTGGGACAGAGTGGTCAGGCCCCTATTCGCAAAAGGCGGCGCCTTGGGGCAGAGTGGTCAGGCCCCTGCGGCTTTCAAAATTAACCTCAGATAACCGACAAATATTAACTAAATCGATGGTAATTATCGAGATATTCCGGGGAATTTTGAACTCTATTTGACGATATAATCAAGCCAGCATACACCGAGGAAGGCGGTGAACTGCTTGTATTGCGGTCAGAATACCGGTGCACTCGAGTCGCCTCAGGACGGGGTGAGGGCGCTAGAGCCGTATCCGGAGGCCAGCGACAGTTGGATGCCAAGCCCGGCCGTGCAGGCGGTGGCCAGGGAGGCGCGGCTGTCGGTGGCATATGCGCTGTTTGGAAACGCACGGCCCAAACCGGTGGTTCTGGGGCCATTCAGAGTGCCCGCCGCGCCGGCCGAGCCGGCCGTCGTGAAGGCGCGGCCGCAAGTGGTTCCGGCGCCGGGCATGCCCGAACCTGGTTTCATTCCGCCCGACTTCCATTGCCAGAATGTGCGCGGCGCGGCAGTCGGCCGGCTGGAGTGGCAGGCGCCGAACATAGCCCCTGTTGCGCCGCGGTTTGGGCTGCGGCCGGCGCTGGACCGGGCGGAATACCTGGTCCCGCGGAAGGCTGCGCGCAAGACCAGCCGGCCGGGCGGCGCCGGCATGCATCACATGGTGGAAGCGATCGCCGCGGGCTTGTTCGTGGCCGTGGGCTTGTGGTTCGGCGCCGGCGCCGTCAGGACGTTGAAGCACACGGCGGTAGTGGGCCGGGAGCTATCCGCCGCGGTTGGCGAGGCGACAACGCGGACGAATCCGGCGTCCCCGATAGTGGCCTCGAAGCGGCCTTTGGGTTGGGTGCGCAGCGCCATCTCGAAACGCGCCGCGGTGGAGCTTACCGATACGTTCCACGGCGGCATGGAAGCCTGGAACGCCGCTCCCAAGAGCTGGGCCCCGGGCTGGTCGCGCCATCCCGACGGTTATGTGCGCACGGGCCAACTGGCTCTCTACCGTCCTTCGGCGGCCTACTCCAATTACCGTCTGGAATTTTTTGCCCAGATCGAGAGCAAGAGCATGGGTTGGGTGGTGCGCGCGCGCGACCTGCAGAATTACTACGCCATGAAGTTCACGGTGGTGGAGCCCGGGCTGCGCCCCATCATCGCCATGGTGCATTATCCGGTGGTCGGGGGGAAGAAGGGGAACAAGGTGGAGGTGCCGCTATCGGTCATGGTGCACAACGACACGCCATATCATGTGGCGGTGGAGGTGAAGGGCAACCGCGTGATCACTTCCATCGAAGGCCAGGAAGTGGATCGGTGGATCGACGACACGCTGGCATCCGGGGGCGTGGGTTTCTTCAGCGAGCCAGGGGAACGAGCGCGGCTCTACTGGATGAAGCTGGCGGCGAACGACGACTTGCTGGGGAGAATCTGCGCCTACCTTTCGGGCGGTTCGGAAGAAGGGTCGCAGGCCACCGAGCAACGGCGGCGGCTGGAGTCTCCCACGGATATGCCGCGGCCCCGCCCGGGAAGCGCGCCGCCGGGGCGTCCCGCAGACGCGGTGCTGGCAGCGGCCGAAACCAGTCCGCACGATTTCAGGAACCGGAGGATTCAAGCATGGGGTTCTTCGCGGGAACACAGCCGAACGATGAGCCATCGCTGCCTCCCGGTGTGACCCCGATCGACCGCTTCAGGCGTGAGAGGCAGGCGGACCGCACGCTCTCGAAGGCCGTATCGCTGCACCTGGAAGGCCATCTCGAGGGCGCTGCCGGCATGTTGAGCGGCGCTATCGAATCGGGCGTGCGCGGTCCCGCGCTGTACTCGGCGCTGGGCCATATTTATTACGAAATGCGCGATTATGAATCGGCCGCCACAATCTACGAGCAACTGGCGGAATTGGAGCCGCACCATCGCATCGCGCATTTCAACCTAGGGGTCTGCCAGGGCCATCTGAAACGTTGGAAAGCCGCGGTGGAATCTTTCCGGAGGGCGGCCGAAGCCGACGCCACCCGCTCGGACGCTCTACTGGGGTTAGGCCTCTGCCTGATCCACAGCGGGCGCCCGGCGGAGGCGATGGAACCGCTCGACCAGTATCTCAATCTCTTCCCCGATGACGAGCAGGCGCTGTTGGGCAAAGCCGTGGCCTTGCAGCAGACCGGCCAGCTCGGCGAAGCGGCGGAGCAGTACCGCAAGGTGCTGGCGCAAAATCCGCGGTGCGAGGAAGCGCTGGCGAACTTGGTGAGTGTTTTCCTCGAAAAGAAAGACCACCAGCACGTGCGGCGCTATGCGGAGATGCTGGCGGAGTTGCAGCCGGAGTCGCCGGTGGCCTTGGAAGCGCTGGCGGCGCTGGCGTTTGAGGACGGAGACTACGCGGCGGCGGCACGCTACAGCCACAGTTTGTCCGAACTGGTTCCGGAGCGTTTCGAAAACTGGTTCAACCTGGGGGTGGCCCATCACACCATGGGCGACCACGAGAAAGCCGCGCACGCGTACACCGAGGCCATCGCGCTGAAGCCCGATTGCGTGCAGGCATATTTGAATCTCGGGGCGGTGCGGCAGGAATCGAACAGCCTCGCGGCCGCGCGCACTTGTTACGAGAAAGCGCTGCAGATCGACCCTGGCCAGCCCGGAGTTCTGTGGAACCTGGCGCTGGTGCTGGAGCAGCAGGGCGAGCGGGACGAGGCCGAGGAGCTCTATGCCAAGCTACCCGAGGACGCGCCGGAGTGGTGCGACGGGCGCTTCCGGCTGGGCTATCTGCGGCTGCTTCGCGGCGATTTCGCGGCCAGCGCCGAGGCGCTCGAGGCCTGCCTCCAAAACCGTTCGGATTGGCCCGAGGCGTATCTCAACGCCGGCATCGCATATGCGCGCTCCGGCAGCTCGGACGCCGCGCGGCGGTGCTTCCAGGAGGCCCTCATGCTCCGTCCGGATTCTTCGGACGCGATGCGCGGTCTGGCCGCGCTGGCGCTGGACGACCAGGATTACGCGCAGGCGTACGACCTCCACTGCCGGCTCATTCACGTGGGCGAGCACGGCCCCGAGCTGTACTACAACACCGGCCTCGTGTGCCAGAAACTCGGCCGGACCGAGGAAGCCGCGAAGTTCTACCAGCAGGCGCTGGGCGAAGACCCGCGGAGTCTCGAAGCCCTGCTGAACCTCGGCCACGTCTGGATGGCGGCGGGCAAGGCGGAGGAGGCGCGCTCCTGCTGGCGCAGGGCCGTCGGCGAGAAGCCGGAGTTGGCGCAGGCCTACTTCGAGCAGTAGACGCGCTCCGCCGGTAAGGGCAGAGATTCTCCACCGGAGAGACACAGAGTGGTGGAGGATCTTTGCGCTCACGGACGGATCACGGGGCGCTACCGGCGGCAAGACCCGCATCGGGCGCAACGCCGCCGGCGCTACGTTAAGATGAAGGGCTGGGCGCCCATGCCGCACATACTTCGATTCCTGCCCGCCGTGCCCAACCTGGGGCTAACCGGGATGGTCGATATTGCGGTGGTCGCGTTCCTGGTCTATGAGGCCCTGATGGTGGTGCGCGGGACCCGCGCCGGGCACATTCTCATCGGCATCTTCGTGATGGTTCTGCTGTATGCCGTGGCGCTGTGGGCGGGACTGGAGGCGCTGCGGTCGGTGCTCTCCTTCATTGTTCCTTATATCGGCCTGGCGATTATCGTTCTGTTCCAGTCGGAGATTCGCCGCACGCTGGCGCGGATCGGGCGCAAACGATGGCTGGGCGCGGGCTTCCACGCGCCGGAATCGGCCAACGAGATTCTGCTCGCGGTGGAAGATCTCGCCCGGCAGAGCACCGGCGCGTTGATCGTCCTGGAGCGGGATATCGGGCTGCGCACGTTCATCGAGAGCGGGGTGCCGCTGGAGGCGCTTCTGTCGCGCGACCTGCTGCTGTCGATTTTTCAGCCCGGCGTCCCCCTGCATGACGGAGCGGTGATCGTGCAGAAGGGCCGCGTCGCAGCGGCGGCGTGCTTTCTGCCCCTGACCACCAACCCCGCGCTGGCGCGGACGTTCGGCACCCGTCACCGGGCCGCCATCGGAATTACGGAGGAGACGGACTGTCTCTCGATCGTCATTTCCGAAGAATCCGGCCTGATTTCCGTGGCCTCGTTCGGCGAGCTGAACCAGGGGCTTTCGGTGGCCGAAGTGGAGAAGCGCATCAACCTGCATTTCGACGTGCGGCAGCCGGTGCAGGAAACCAGCCCCGAGCCTGGCGACGTCCGGCCGGCCCAGAAGGTGGACCGGTCATGAAGCAGACATTGCAGAGGGCGTTGCGATGGACCCTCCGGCTGGTGTTTCATAATTTCGGGTGGAAGCTGCTGGCCCTCGCCATCGCGGTGGTGTTGTGGGCCTTGGTGGCGAGCGAGCCCGAACTCTCGGAGTTCGCGACGGTGCGGCTGGAATACAGAAACCTGCCCGACGAACTCGAGATCGGCTCCGATCCCGTAACCTCGGTATCGCTGGAGCTGCGCGGCCCCTCCGGCGAACTGCGCGGCACGGGAGAAGGCATCGGGCCGGCGGTGGTTCTCGACATGTCGGACGTCCAGCCCGGAGAGCGCACGTTCACCATTGGCGCGGGCAACGTGCGACTGGCGCGCGGGGTGCGCCTGGTGCGCTCCATTCCCTCGGAGGTCCGGTTCCTTTTCGAACGGCGCATGGTGCGCTTCGTGCCGGTGGTGGTGCGCATGAGCGGCCAGGGGCAGAACGGATACACGGTGGCGCACCAGTCGGTGGCGCCCGATCGACTGGAGATCGCCGGCCCCGGCAGCCGGGTGGCTCGCGTCACCGCGGCCGTCACCGACCCGGTGGATCTTTCTTCCGTGGTGGGCACGTCCGAGTTCCGGGTGAATGCATTCGTGGAAGACTCTTTCGTGCGATTCCAATCTTCGCCGCAGGTAGTAGTTACTGTCACCATGAAGAAGAAGAGGTAGGCGGCAGGCACCCGAAGGAGACTTAGTGGCCAAGGAACTATTCGGTACGGATGGGATTCGCGGAGTCGCGGGGGAGTATCCTCTCGATCCGGCGACCCTCTTCGCATTCGGCGCGGCGCTGGGGCGCGAGGCCATGGGTACCGGAGAGATCCTGGTGGGCGCCGACACGCGCGAGTCGAGCCCGTGGATTGCGGAACTGGTGGCGGGCGGGCTGGAGCGGAGCGGCGCGCGAGTGCGCTATGCGGGGGTGGTCACCACTCCGGGCATCGCTTACCTGACGCGCACCGGGCCGTTTGTGGCCGGCGTGATGATCTCCGCCTCGCACAACCCGTACCAGGACAATGGCATCAAGGTTTTCGGCCACAGCGGTTTCAAACTGCCGGACGCGGAAGAGCATGCCATCGAGCGGGAGATTTTCCGGCTGCGGGAACTGGGTGTCGCGCCGGTGCCGGCCAAGATCGCGGTGGATGAGGGCCTGGACCGGCAATACCTCGAGTACCTGGTTTCCACTTCCTCGGTGCGCTTCGAGGGTGTGACGCTGGCCATGGATTGCGGCAACGGCGCGGCTTCCCTGCTGGGGCCCGGCCTGTTCCGGCGGCTGGGCGCGGAGGTGAAAGCGATTTTCTGCGCGCCCGACGGCCGCAACATCAACCTGGACTGCGGCGCTTTGCACGTCGAGCGATTGCGGGACGCGGTGCTCGAGCATCGCGCCGATTTCGGCGTGGCGTTCGATGGCGACGCCGATCGAGCCATCTTCGTCGCCAAGAGCGGCAAGATCGTGGATGGCGACGCCGTGCTGCTGGCCACGGCGCGCGCGATGAAGGCCGCGGGACATCTTCCGGGAGACACGGTAGTGGCCACGGTGATGTCCAACCTCGGCCTGGAACGGGCCCTGGAGCGCGAGCGCATTCGGATGACGCGCACGCCGGTGGGCGATAAGTACGTGCTGGAGGAAATGGTGCGGCTGGGCGCGCCCCTGGGCGGAGAGCAGTCCGGCCACGTGATTTTTCGCGAGTACGCCACCACCGGCGACGGGCTGCTCACCGCGCTGCGCTTGTTCGAGATCGCGCGCCGGGCGGGCGCGGGCCTGGATGAGCTGACGGCGGACCTGGAGGTCTATCCCCAGAGGCTGGTCAACGTGCGCGTGCGGGAAAAGAAGGGGCTCACGGAGCTTCCGTCGGTGGCGCGGGAGATCCGCCTGGTGGAAGAAGCTTTCGCCGGAACGGGCCGCGTGCTGGTGCGCTTTTCCGGGACCGAACCGCTGGCGCGCGTCATGGTGGAAGGGCCGGACCTGGAACAAGTGGAGAGGTTCAGCGAGAGAATCGCGGAGGCCATCCGGCGCGAGATGGGGGCGTAGCGGGCGGTGGCCAAACGTGGGGCGGACGCCTCGTCCGCGCCGGAATCGCGGTATCATTCTTCTGTGATACGTCGCCTTTACGTTCATAATTTTCGTTGCCTCGAGAACTTCGAGCTGCCAGTCTCGCGCCAGTCGTCCGTCCTGCTAATCGGAAACAACGGCTCAGGCAAAACAACGGTTGGGCTTGCGCTGGAGATTCTGCAGAAGATCGCACGCGGTACGAACCGGGTAGGTAGCTTGGTGAAGCCGGGGGACTTCTTTGGGCACACAAACGCACCTATGCGATTTGAGATCGAGGTTGAGCTGAAAGGCAAGATCTACGAGTACACCATCGCGTTCGAGTTGCCGGAAGGATTCAAGGAACTCCGCGTGTGCGAAGAAAAGCTCGCAGTCGAAGGCCAGGCCGTCTACACACGAAAAGAGGCACAAGTTCTTCTTGCAAAGGCGGGCCAGCAGCAGGAGAAGGAGGCGAAATTCCGTATCGATTGGCATCTAGTGGCTCTTCCGATCGTTCAGGAACAGTCGCAGAAAGATCCTTTGTTCATCTTCAAACAGTGGCTCGCCCGCATGTTGATTCTTCGGCCGATTCC
>JBEKSR010000048.1:0-31936 GCA_049516835.1 Bryobacteraceae bacterium
TAATCTGGGCGCAAATCTCAAACTGCATTGATTCAGTAACGCTCTGACGTAGCCATCAGTCGACGAACAGGGTCAGGAACTCGCGCATGCCTGCTGCGAGAGTTTATTTTGCAAGTCCCTCTAGAGCATGCCCCACCAAGGTGGGGCATGGTTTGGCTTGCCCAAACCGGCCGGAAGGCCGGCCTTACACCGTTCCGGCCGCCGAACGGCCCAGCCCCTGGGGCGCCATGGGCAGCGAGCGCACGCGCTGCCCCGTGGCGTCGAAAATGGCGTTCCCCACGGCCGGAGCGATCCCTATGATGGGGCACTCGCCGGCGCCGGCGGAGGGCAGATCCTTGCGGTCCAGCAGCACGCTCTCGATCACCGGCATGTCGGCGAAACGCGGCACCCGGTAGCGCGACAGCCGATTGCTCGAGATCTTTCCGCCGGCGAATTCCACGCGCTCGAACAGCGCCCCGCCCAAGCCCATGGAGATGGCGCCCTCAAGTCCCTGCCTGCCGCAAAGCGCAATAAAGCGTATCGGAGACGTGTCAAAACCCCAATCAGGCACACTCCTCCGTATACACTGTCAATCAAAGATCTGCGGCGCCAGCGATGCGACAGGGACTATTTCTTGGGGTGGGGGATAACCTTGAGGATGCGGTACGTGCCACCGATGATTCTGAAGTAGAACCGCCAGTTCTTGTTGACCCGCGCCTGCCAGCGGTCGTTGGATTCATCGTACTTCTTGGCGTGTAGGGAGGGGTGGTGGAGGTCCTGAACCAGGAGACTTACCTGCTTAAAAAACGCCTTGCGAACAGCCGCTGGCGCATTTTCCAAGGCCTCATTGACAGCATTGCTGTATTCGGCCTTCATCGGGAGCGGTTCGCTCTTCTAAGGGACGCCCGTTTCTTCACCTGGCTTTTCATGTCGGCGATCATTTCTTCAGCGGTGTTGAAAGGACCGTGAAAAGGGCCCTTCTCGGCCTCATCAAGTTGGGCGTCTATGCTGCGGCGCTGCTCCGGCGTGTATTCGTCATCGGCCCTGGGAAATCTCGGAATAATGGTGATCGCGCCTCCGGACACCTTGAACTCCACCACGTCGCCGGTCTTAAAGCCGGCTTGGTGCTGTACTGACGGCGGCACGGTGAGGCCAATTCTATTCTTGACAGTTGCGGTCATAAGGCGAGCCCTTAGAGATTACTTCTGCCCGTTAGCATAGCAGACGAGCGGAAACTGTCAAAGTTACCCTCCTGGCAGCGATCATGCGGACCACGCCCCTACCCCGCGCCGGTGGCCGAACGCCCCAGCCCCTGGGGCGCCATGGGCAGCGAGCGCACGCGCTGCCCCGTGGAGTCGAAAATGGCGTTCCCCACGGCCGGAGCGATCCCTATGATGGGGCACTCGCCCGCGCCGGCGGACGTCAGATCCTTGCGGTCCAGCAGCACGCTCTCGATCGCCGGCATGTCGGCGAAACGCGGCACCCGGTAGCGCGACAGCCGATTGGTCGAGATCTTTCCGGCGGCGAATTCCACGCGCTCGAACAGCGCCCCGCCCAAGCCCATGGAGATGGCGCCCTCCACCTGGTTGCGCAGGTGCTCCGGGTTGACCACCGCGCCGCATTCAAAGGCCTCCACTACCCGCACCACCTTCACCGCGCCATTCGTCACAGCGACTTCTACGCAGGTAGCCACGTGACCGCCCTTTTCGAAACCCGCGGCCATGCCAAACCCGTGGTTGGGCGTCTTCTTCCGGTTGGCCCAGCCGAACCGCTCCGCGGCGGCTTCGATCACCGCGCGCAGGCGCTCGTCATTGGACGCGTTCTTGAGGCGGAACGCCAGCGGGTCCATGCCAATCGAGTGGGCCAGCTCATCCATGTAGGATTCGCGCACGAAGTTGTTGGCCGTGGCCGCCAGGCAACGGTAGGACCCCTGCCGCAACGGCGATTTCGTCTGGTGGAACTGCTCGCGCGCGTTGGGCACATGGTACGGCGTCCGCAGCGCCGACGCCCCGGCGTTGTAATTGTGAAACTCCCACTCCGCGATGGCGCCGTCCGGATTCGCCTTGCCGGCCACCTCGATCACCGCGCCCGGGCGGAAATAGGCCCACGTCATTTCCTCTTCCCGCGTCCAATTCCGCTGCACCGGCCGGCCGGCGGCCTTGGCCAGTATGGCCGCCTCCAGGGCGGCGTCGCCTTGGTGCTTGCCGCCATAGCCCGACCCGGTGTCGGGCATGATCACGCGCACGCTCTCCTCGGGCAATTGGAATTGCGCCATCAGCTCGCGGCGCACGCCGAACGGCATTTGCGTGCCGGTCCACACGGTGAGCTTTCCTTCGTTCCATTCGGCCACCGCCGCGCGCGGCTCGAGCGGGACGTGCGCGATGTAGGCAATCGTGTAGGTAGTCAGTCCGGCGCCCGCGGCCGGCCCGCCCTCCGCGTTCTGTTTGAAATAGGTGTAGACGTCGTTGCTCGAGGGCTGCGCAGCCGCCGGCGTCCATTCCGCGCGCAGTGCCGCCACGGCTTTCGATGCCGTCTCGGAATCGGGCGCCGCCACCCCCACCACATCGCCGCCGAATCCCGCCCGCGGCGAAGCCAGGACTTCGTGCACCACCTTCACCCCCGGCATGGCTTCCGCCGCCGATTGATTGAGCGATGCCAGTTTCGCGCCGAATTGCGGCGGGTACAGGATCTTCCCGTGCAACAGACCGGGCCGCTTCGTATCGGACGGGTATTTGTGCGCGCCGGTCACGATCTCGCGGCCAGCGATTTTCGGCACCGAGGTTCCCGCCACCTTCCATTCCGTCGCAGGCGTCAGCGGCACATTCGCCGCGATCGTCTGGACGAGCTTCTGTCCCTGCGTCAGTTCGCCGAAACCGGCCGTGTGGCTGCCGGAGGCCGCCCTGCCATTCGCCGTCGAAATGGACGCGCGGTCGACTTTCCACTTCTGCGCCGCCAGGTCCAACAGCATCTCACGCGCCGTCGCCGCCGCCCGGCGGATCTGCGGCCACATCATGGGCGTGGTTTGGCTGCCGGCCGTGCCCCCATCGAAGGGCGTAAGGGCGGTGTCGCCCATGATAAACCGGACCGAAGCCACCGGGACGCGCAGTTCCTCTGCCACGGCCGCGGTCAGCGAAGTTCGCGAGTTCTGCCCCACATTCACCTTGCCCGTGTACGCGGTGACCACGCCATCCTCGCCAATGTGCAGCCACGCGCCGACATCCTGGGGCATCTGCCGGTTCATCCCGCCGCGTCCGGCTTGCTGCGCGCCGGCATCGTCCACCAGCAGCACCGCAATGCCCCCGCCCAAAGCCGCGAAGAAATCCCGCCGCCTCATGCCCGGCCTCCTTTCCCGGCCGCCCGGTGAATCGCGCGGACGATCCTCGGATACGTCCCGCACCGGCAGATGTGCCCGTTCATGCCGCTGACGATCTCCGCGTCGCTGGGGTTCGGATTGCTCCGCAACAGCGCCACCGCCCCCAGAATCATCCCCGCCGTGCAGTAGCCGCACTGCATGGCATCGGCTTCCAGAAAGGCCTCCTGCACCGGGTGGAGCTTGCCTTCCGGCGCCAGCCCTTCGATGGTGACAATGCGTTTGCCCGCCACCGCGCCCACCGTGGTGACGCACGACCGCGCCGGCTGGCCGTCGATCAGCACGGTGCAGGCCGCGCATTGGCCTTCGCCGCAGCCGTATTTCGTGCCGGTGAGATCGAGATCTTCTCTCAAGACGCTGAGAAGGGTGCGGCCGGCGTCCGCATCGATCCGCCGCCGCGTTCCGTTGACATCCAGTTCCCTGATGTTGGCCATGCTCCCATTGTGGCGCAAGCGCGCGGGAAGCGGCTCACCGCCCCGGCGGGTGCGTAACCGTTTTGGGGAAACGCGGCGCGGAAGGGCCGGTGGGCGCCTCGGGCACTTGCGCGGGCAAGGGGTCAGAACCGCGTCGTCTCGGTGACGTTGAACTCCCGCACCTTCATGGCGGGCGCCACCATGTCGTAGGTCTCTTCTCCCGACGCGCGCACCGCGGCGGAGAGCGCCTCCACGTTCGAGAGCATCTCCATCAGGCCCTGGTTGAAGCGGAAATTGCGCACCCCGGCGGTCACCCGTCCCCCTTCGATGAGGAATGCCGCCACCGCGAGAGGTTAGAGAAGAGCTACAGCCAGGTCATCGAAGAGGAAGCCCGCCAGCAGCGGCGGAAAACGGTCCAGCAAGCAGCAGATGAATTCCTTGTCGACTACAAATTGAAACACGAATCCGCGACGTTCGCGGAATACGCCCTCGGACACGTGACGGGCCACCTCGGTGGCAAACTCGTCGTCGAGATCACGCCGACCGTCGTGAAACGCTACCAGACGGATCTGCTGGCAGAAAAGGCCGGCCCGAAGACCATCAACGATGAGGTGCTGCTGCTGTTGCGGCTCTGTGGCGACCAGGGAGATCTGATCCGCGCGAGGCTGCGCGGCGAGAAGGCGATGAAACTCGCACCCCCGCCATCGCCGGGACGCGCCTGCACCGCCGACGAGAAGGCGCGCATGCTCGCGGAAGCGGCGAAGCTGCGGAGCAAGAACATGTACCCCGCCCTGGTGGTGGACCTGAACTGCGGACTGCGCGACAAGGAACTCCGTGAACTCCGGTGGCGGCAGATCGACCTCGTACACAAGAAGGCGCTCACGGTGGGCAAGTCGAAAACAGCCGCCGGCACGGGACGCGTGATCCCGCTGAACGATGCGGTTCTGATCGCCCTGGAGTCGCACGCCGCCTGGTACATCCGACGGTTCGGCGAGTGCAAGCCGGAGTGGTACGTCTTCCCCGCCGGCAAGGGGCAGCCGAACGATCCCACGTCCCCTGTTACGACCCTGAAGACCGCCTGGACAAAGGTACGAGACAACGCCAAAGTCGTCGGACGGTGGCACGACAACCGCCGCACGCTGGTCACGGAACTCGCCGAATCAGGCGCCGGCGACGAGGTCATCATGAGCATCGCAGGGCACGTTTCGCGCGCCATGCTCTCGCGTTACAGCCACGTGCGAATGGAAGCGAAGCGGCGCGCCCTCGACGAAATCGCCGCACGCCAGCGGGCGGCCGACGAGAAGCGCAAGGACGAGGCCATGCGGCACGAGCAGGCTCCGACGCCCGCCCAATCGGCTGTGGTTGAATAATCCCCCTTAACCGGCGAGAATAAACACATGGCGCTGCTCGCTGAAGAAGTTGTTGAGGAATGGTTGAATCGGCAAGGCTACTTTACCATTCGCGGCGCAAAGAAGGGCGTACAAGAGATGGATCTTCTCGCGGTGCGCTTCACTGACAGCGGGATCGAGTGTCGTCACTTGGAAGTGCAGGCCTCGGTAAATCCGATTAGCTACTTGACCCCTTTACCAAAAGACGTTCGGGAGAAAACGGGAAGAGGACCGGCAAACCCAAAACACCGGTCAGACGACGAACTCCGCCGAGGGGTTGGCGAGTGGGTCCAGAAGAAATACGACCATCCGGGAAAGCAAAAAGCTCGCGAACGCCTCGCTCCGGGCCCGTGGTCCAAGGAACTGGTTGTCGGTCGGCTGAAATACGAAGTCGAGCGAACCATGATCGCTGATGCAGGTGTCACTGTGCGGAACTTGTCAGACGTCTTCGCCGACCTCAAACGCCGGGGTCCACTCCTAGAAGGCGCCGCCGGTACCCATCTAGTCGAACTCGTTGAACTGACGGCCGCTCCCTCCTTGCCCATCTGATCATCGGGGACGAGGTGATCATGAGCATCGCGGGGCACGTCTCGCGCGCCATGCTCTCGCGAGGTCTAGGCGGCGGTTCGCGGCAGTACTCCCTTTTCGATCTGTGGCTGAATCTTTTGCCCGGCGACCTCGAGGTCGTAGGCGACCTGAAGATTCAACCAATACTGCGGCGATGTGCCGAAATACCGCGCCAGACGAATCGCGGTGTCCACTGTGATGGCCCTCTTGCCGTTGACAATCGCGCTGATCCGGTTCATCGGAACCCGGAGTGCGCGCCCCAGTTCGTTCAGGCTGACACCAATCTCTTCGAGTTCATCCCGGAGTAACTCGCCCGGGTGGATGGGCGGGAGTTTTCTACGCTGTGCCATGGTTCTCCTCTCAGTGGTAATCCACTATCTCGACTTCGTGCGCGTTGCCGTCACGCCACGTGAAGCAGATCCGCCAGCGGTCATTGATCCGAATGCTGTGCTGGCCTGCCCGGTCCCTTTTCAGCGTCTCCAGCCGGTTGCCCCGAATGGCCCCCAGATCGGTCAGACTCGTGGCCGCCTCCAGCCAGCGTAGTCGCTTGCGCGCCTGCTCTTCGATCCCGCGAAACTTCCGGCTACCAAATCCCTCGTGGATTGCCTTGGTTTCCGGGCATCGGAACGAGCGGATCATACACGTCAAACATACTACGCGCCGCGGACTGGGTCAACCGGGATCAGGCGTGCGATCCCGCCGCCGAAGTGAGCTGGCACAGGTGGGAGTACCTCCAGAGTCCCCCAAATTGACGCAATAATCGGCTCTTCGTGCGGCTAAGTCTTGTGTTTGCAACGTGAGGCGGCTACAAGCGGTTTTGCTGTTAACCGCAGGGTTGTAGGTTCGGATCCTACCTGCATCGGCCCCAAATTCAAACAATCCTGTTAGCCAAGAGTCGCGCTTGTTTGAGACCAGTGCGCCTACCGTCAACCTCAATTGCCGAGGAACTCGACTTGGTTCCGCATACGCGCGGCGGTCGTGGTAGCGCGAAGACGCAAGATGCGGCGCAACTGCTCGCCGAACGGGAACCGCTGCTGCGGCGCAAGAATGATTCCGCCATGTTCTCGCTGGGTACCGGCCCACTCCGTGTGAAGTCGATAGAAATCCGAGACGTTGAACGTGTAGAGGAGACACCCATGCTCGGAAGCAAAGGCCAACTGTTCGTCGTCGGATTTCCCGGCGAGACCAGCGTCCAAAGCCGTGATCACGGTAATGCCCCGAGAACGAAGGCCGCGACAAGATCGCTGTCCATCGCGTCTTCGTCGATGTAGATCTTGATCCGGCTCACAGGTGAGGATCAGCGCCTGTGCTGTTCTTCGAGGGTCTTTGTTTCCCGCGCCTCGGATTCCAGGTCTCGGTCGATCTCCCCCTGGTTGGCGTGATAATAGGCGAGAGCCGCATGAACCTGCGCCAGCGACAGGTGGCCGAACTTCCGCGCGATTTCTTCCGGAATCAGACCCATGTTGTGCCACTGAGCGATCCGGCGAATCGAAACACCCGTCCCGGCAACGCACGGTCGGCCGCCGCGAATCTCGGAACGTCGAGAGATCAGGCTGCCTATCTCGGTGACGGTTGCCATCGACTTCGAGTGTAACGCACTAAAACCGCGTCGTCTCCGTGAAGTTGAACTCCCGCACCTTCATGGCGGGCGCCACCATGTCGAAGGTCTCTTCGCCCGACGCGCGCACCGGGGCGGAGAGCGCCTCCACGTTCGAGAGCATCTCCATCAGGCCCTGGTTGAAGCGGAAATTGCGCACTCCGGCGGTCACTCGTCCCCCTTCGATCAGGAAGGTGCCGTCGCGCGTCATGCCGGTAAAGATCTTCTCGTAGGGGTCCACCTCGCGGATGTACCACAGACGCGTGACCAGAATGCCGCGATCGGTGGATGCCGCCATCTGCTCCAGGGAAGTTGCGCCGCCGTCAATCACGATGTTGGTGGGCGCTTCGCCGAATTCGTTGGGCAGCGGGAAGCCGTGGCCGGTGGGAGCGGGGCCCAGAGGGCACCCCGCCAGCGCCGCCGCCTGCCGGCTATAGGCGACCTCGCGCACCACGCCGCGCTCCACCAGCGCGATCCGCTTTCGCGGGACGCCCTCGCCATCGAACGGCGCGCCCGATTGCAAGGGGTGGCCGGCGTCGTCGTGAATCGTGATGTTCTCGCCGAAGATCCGCTGGCCGATGCGATCCCTCAGAAAACTGCGGCCGTCGCGGATGGCCGTGGCGCTGAAGTCCGGGAACATCTGGCCGGTCAGATCGAGCACCGCGGCCGGCTCCAGGATCACCGTATAGCGGCCCGGCGGCAGCTCGCGCGGGGCCGTCGATTCCGTGGCTTTGCGCGCGGCTGTCAGGGCCAATTCCAGAGGGTTGAGGGTGGCGAGATTGCAGGCGCTCGCCTTGGCCCACCCGGAACTATCGGCCGCCATGGCGGTGATGGAGAAGCGCGCCATGGTCTCGGTGTGGCGCGCCAAAACGCCGCGCGAATTCAGCAGCGCGAAGACCGACTCGCTGGTGGAATAGATACCCGCCGCCGTCTGTCCGGCCGCTTCCACCGCACCGATGGCCTCCGCCACCGCCCGCGCGCGCTCTTCCGGCGTGGCGCGCGCGGTGGCCTCAAACCAGCGCTCGACGCCCTGGTAATCGGCGGGCGCCGCGAGCGGCAGTAGATCCGGGTCGGGCTCCGTCAGCTTCGCGATGGCGATGGCCTCGGCCACCACCTCGCGGATGGCATCGCGGCTCAGCCGGTTGGTGGAGGCGCGCGCGGTGCGCCCATCCATCACCGGCCGCACCGAAAGATGCGTGGTGCGCTCCGCCACGTTCTGATGAATGGCGTTGTTGGCGAATCGCGTCAGGGCTTCGTCGGAGCCGGCGACGATGGCTTCGACTTCGGCGACGCCGAGCGCCCGCGCGGCATCCACAACCTGCCCGAAGATGGTCTCCGCATCATCCCGCATAGGCGCTCCCGACCCTGATTTTGCGAAACCGCGCCGGGCTGGCTCCATGGCCCGTGCCCATCACCTGCTCGGGCTGCCCCTTGCCGCAGTTCGGCACCCCCCACAGGGTCCAGTGGCGCGGCCCGGCGATGGCTACACAGGCATTCCAGAATTCGGTCGAGATGCCGCTGTAGCTGGGGTTCTTGAGCATGCGGACGCGCTTGCCGTTGCGCATCTCCCAGCCGATTTCGCACCCGAACTGAAAGTTGTAGCGCTTGTCGTCGATGGACCAGCTTCGGTTGGTCTCCATGTAGATGGCGTGGTCCACATCGAACACCTCTTCGAGCGACTGCTCGCCCGGGAGCAGGCTCACATTGGTCATGCGGATGAGCGGCAGCCGCTCCCAGCCATCGGCGCGCATACAGCCGTTCGAGCGCGCCTGCCCGATGGCGGCGGCGGTTTCCCGCGAGGTCATATAGCCCACGAAACGGCCGCCGCGGATAATGTCAGTGGCTTGCGCCGGCACACCTTCGTCGTCGAACGCGAACGTGCCCAGGCCCGGCCCGTGTTCCAGGCGCGCGTCGCACACCACGTTGACGATTTCCGAGCCGTAGCGCAGCCGGCCAAGCTGATCGAGCGTGAGAAAGCTCATGCCGGCGTAGTTGGCTTCGCTGCCCAGCACGCGATCCAGCTCGATGGGGTGGCCGATGGATTCGTGGATTTGCAAACCGAGCTGCGAGCTATCCAGAATCAAGTCGAATTCGCCTTCGGGGCACTGATCGGCGGAGTGCAGCGCCACCGCCTCTTCAGCCACGCGCGGCGCGTTCTCGAGCAGGCGCAGCTCTTCCACCAGCTCATAGCCCTTCAACTGGTACTGGCCGCCAAACGAATTGGGATACGAGCGCCGCTGGATCTCGCCATCCTTGTAGCTGAGGGCCGCAAAGCCGGCGCCCGTCAGGCAGCGGGTCTGATCGATGAGACTCCCCAGGGTGGATGCGAAAACCTGCCGCCGCCGCTCGAAGTGCATCGACGCTTCCGCCAGGCTGACCCCGGGATGGCGGCGCAATTCCGCATCCACCGCCAGCAGAACCCCCAGGGTGCGGTCGACTGGAATGGAGAACGGATCGATGCGGAACGGCGAGACCCAGGTGGCTTCGTACTTCCGCTCCGGAGCGAGCACGACCTCCTGTT
This sequence comes from Bryobacteraceae bacterium, assembly GCA_049516835.1. Taxonomy (GTDB): domain Bacteria; phylum Acidobacteriota; class Terriglobia; order Bryobacterales; family Bryobacteraceae; genus Fen-178. Next base: position 9,836 of record JBEKSR010000048.1, read on the forward strand.
TCCGCGCCGCGGCGCCGGCGCGCGCGATCTCCAGCGCCAGGGCGGCGGCGGATTCGATACCGCCCCTGGTGAGATCGTCGGTGGCGGCGAACCCCCAACCGCCGAATGCCAGCACGCGAATCCCGATCCCCACGGATTCGGAGCTCGAAACATGGCCGGCCTTGCCATTCTTGGTGGTGATTTCGCGCTCGCGGATCTCGAGGGCGCGCGCGTCGGCGTAGGTGACGCCGCGCCGCGCCACGGCGTCGAGCGCGCTCCGTGCCAGGTCTTTCATCGCGGAAACCGCGCCGAATAAGCCTCCGGATACTTCAGCCCGGAGCCGGTATTGTAGAGCACGATCCGATCGGTGCGTTTCAAGAAACCGGAAGCCAGCAGTTTTTCGAGCGCGGCCACGCAGGCCGCGCCTTCGGGCGCCGCGTAGATGCCCTCATCGGCGGCCAGCCGCACGCCGGCTTCGAGCAGCGCGTCGTCGCTCACCGCGATGGCCGTGCCGCCGCTCTGGCGCACCGCCTCGAGCACCAGGAAATCGCCCAGGGGCTTGGGCACCCGCAGCCCCGCGGCCACGGTTTGGGCGTTCTCGTAAAAGCGGCTGCGCGGCTCGTTTTCTTCAAAAGCGCGCACCACCGGCTGGCAGCCTTCGGCCTGCACCGCGATCATCTTGGGCCGGCGCCCGCCTATCCAGCCGAGCTTCTCCATTTCCTCGAACGCCTTCCACATCCCGATGAGGCCCACGCCGCCGCCCGTGGGATAGAAGATCGCGTCCGGCAACTCCCAATCCAGTTGCTCGGCCACTTCGTACCCCATGGTCTTCTTGCCTTCGATGCGGTAGGGTTCCTTGAGGGTGCTGACGTCGAACCACCCTTCGGCCGGTCCGCGCTCCGCCACCATGCGGCCGCAATCGCTGATCAGGCCATCCACCAGCGTCACGCGCGCGCCGTACGCCATGCACTCCAGGTAATTGGCTTGCGGGACATCGCACGGCATGAAGATGTGGGCCTCGATGCCCGCCGCGGCCGCGTAGGCCGCCATGGCGCTGGCGGCATTGCCGGCGGAAGGGATCGCCACCTTCCGGATGCCCAGCTCCACGCACATGGAGACGGCGCAGGATAGCCCGCGCGCCTTAAACGAGGCGGTGGGATTCAGCCCTTCGTCCTTCACCCACAGCTCTTCGGCGCCGATGCGCGCTCCCAGCCGCTCGGTGCGGATCAGAGGGGTCCAGCCCTCGCCGAGCGTGACGATGGATTCATTGGCCGGCGGCAGAAGCGGCGCATAGCGCCACATGCTCGACGGGCCGTCGGCCACCTCCCGCCGCCTCCAGCGATGCCGGATTTTGTCCAGGTCATACCGCACCAGCAGCGGACCCCCGCAGGTGCAAAGGTTGGCAACCACCCCTGCGTCCAGCCTGTTGTGGCACAGGCTGCACTCCAAATGCGTCGCTTTAGGCATCCAGTAGAAAGTCTAACACTGGCGGCCCGAAAAGCCGGTAGCGATAAAAAGGGGACAGACGCATTTTCCTTCCCCTCCAGGCGTTGCTTCAAACGTCCGCATTCGCGAGCAACATCGAGATCGCATGAGACGATGGCTCTGCCAGCCGCGAATCGCTCCACCTTTGCTGTGTTCTCAGACGGGCGACCGGATTTCCCAACTCCGAAGAAGAACTCGCCAGGCGCAACCGCCGGAATGAATACTTCGGGCGCCCGGTCCAGATTACACAGCGCCATGCCATCCCCCTCCAGTAGGGCAATGACGATGTTGGAGTCTATACATGCGCGCATAAGTAAGGGGACATCAGCAGGAGTAAGGTGAGGCAGGCCATCGCTTCTTGTGGCCTGCCGTTCATAGCGGAAGACAGGCGACAAAAACCGATCGCCTGTCCCACATCCGCACCTGCTCGCACTCCTCATCGATCGCTGGAATCATTCGCCGGGCGGAAGCGGAGTCGAGAGACGATGAGAACTGGCGCAACCGTGCGCCGGTGTCAGGCGGCGAAGAGCACCACCTGCGCGCGATGGCCCTTGCACAATTTCGCGTCGCAGGTGTACAGGACAGAGTCGGTTGCTTCAGCCAAGGCGATGTAGACGGCATCGTAAGCGGTAAAATTGTGTCGCAGCTCCCAAATTCGGCCCACCAAAGGCGTGTGCGCATAGCGCTCCGCGCGGAGGGCCGCAAGCTCCGTGAGGACCTGCTCGCTCCGATGCGAATCAATACGCTGGCCTGCAATTAGGCCCCTGAGAGCGCTAACCACTTCCACGTCGAGCAGATGTGGAACGATGAGTGACTCGCTGCGCCCGGCCAGATCGCGTCTGTGGGAATTGGCCAACGGGCCGTTCGTGAGGAGATTCGCGCACGATTTGCGCCGCGCTCCGTTTGGCTGAAATCGGTTTCGCTTGCCACGTGCTCTCCAGCCACTCCCGCATGGTCGGCTGCTCCGCCGAACGCTCCAATTCCTGCTTGATGAAGTCGGAAAGGCTCATGCCCTCGCGAGCGGCGCGTGCTTTCAGAATGCTGTGCACCTGGTCGGGAACGTCTCTGATCTGTATCGTCTTCGACATGTCTTCAGCGCTCCCTTTCAGCCCTGCACCAGCCAGCGCCGGCGGTTGGCGTGCATCATCACGAACAGCGCCGCGAAACCGGCCAGCAATCCCAGGGAGGCTCCCAACCCGATCCATTGCGGCTGGTGGGAGTGGATCCCCAGCGTCAGGATCACGTTGAACAGCGGCGGAATCAGGGCCGCGATCACCGGGGGCCAGGGACGGTCGAGCGCGAACAGGGAACGCGAGGTGATCTCGATCAGGCTCCAGCCGACCAGGCTCGGCCCGAGGCCCAGAAAGACCGCGGCCACTAGCCGCGTGGATTCCGCCGTGAAGCTGCCGCGCTCAAAGATCAGCGCGATGGCCGGCTCGCGGAATGCGATGGCGAAACCGCAGCCGGCCACGACCGCCAGCGCAGCCAGCGCAATGGTCCGGTCAATCAGGCGGAAGGCCTCGCGCAGGCGGAAAAGGCTCCTCAGGCGCGCGATCTCGGGCAGCAGCGAATTGGAGATGGGGTTCACCAGGATGGCCAGAGGCACGCCCACTCCGCGCATGCAGTACTCCAGCGCCGCGGCCATGCCCGGACCGGCGTGCGTGGCATAGGCGCGCGTGAACGTGATATTAAGCCCGAGGCCGGCGGCATACACCACGAAGAAAGCGGGCTTGGCGAGGATCTCGCGCCAGCGGACCTGACACCGAGGCGCGCCGGCGGTGTCGAGGCCGGAACGCGCCGCGAAGCAGACGATGCCGACCTGCGCACACGCGCCCAAGGTGTAGCCGATGGCGAAGGCGTACACGCCCAGGAGCTTCCACAAACTCAGCGCGGCGACGATGGTGAAAACGTTCAAGGCGGCCTGGTAGAAGGCGGTGGGCGCAAAGCGGCGGTCCGTAAACAGCAGAGCGCAGTGCACTGCGGCCACGCCCGCGGCCACGGTGGAAAGCGACAAGATGCGCAGGATGTTGACGGCCGTGCCGAAGTAATGCGGGTCCAGGCCCGGCGCCAGCGCTTTCATGAGCCAGGGCGCGGTGAGAATCACGGCCGCCGCAATGGCCGAGAAGACCCAGGCAAACGAGCGGCCCAGCTTGAGGAACAGCGCCGTGCGCTGCGGGCCGCTGGCAGCCGTGAGCATGGGCACGAAGGCGAAGACGATGCTGTTGATCAGCACGGAATTCAGCGTGTCCAGAGGGCCCATGGCCACGGCGAGCGAATCGGCGCGGCTGTGGGTGCCGAGCAGGTAGGCGGTCAGCGCCACCCGCACGAAACCCAGAATATTGCCCGTCAGCACGCCGGCGACGATGGTCAATCCGCCGCGCACCAGGGGACTCTCCACCGCGCGGGTGAGGACCCGCTCGGCGCTCAACGCCGGAGATGGTTCGGTGGAACTCAGTCGGAACCTACTCAGGCCGTCGCCGCCGTGGCGCTCCTGGCGGCCGATAGCGCGGCTTCGTAATTAGGGAAATCGGCAACTTCCTTCACGTATTCCACGTAGCGGATCTGGTTGTGGCGATCCAGGACGAAAATGGCGCGGCTTTCGATCCGCAGCTCCTTGATCAAGGTGCCGTAGTTCGAACCGAAGGAGGCGTCCTTGTGATCGGAGAGCATCTTCACGTGGTCGACGCCGAAGGCGCCGCACCAGCGTCTTTGCGCAAACGGCAGGTCCATGCTGACGGCGATAATCTCGACGCCCGGAAGCTTGGCCACCTCGTCGTTGAATCGCTTGGTCTGCGCGTCGCAGACGGGCGTGTCGAGCGACGGGACCACGCTCAGAATGCGAACCTGGCTGCCGGTGTCCTTCAGGGTGACGGGCTTCAGGCCGTTGTCCACCAGGGTGAAATCGGGGGCGGCATCGCCGGGCTTGAGCTCGGGGCCGATCAATGTAAGGGGGTTGCCTTTCAGCGTCGTTGCGCCTGGTCTTTCCATATCTCCATCTCCTCCTGTTTGGCCGTGTAAATTCAACATTATTGTATCAACTCAGCGAGCTTTTCAGATTCGGTTACTGGTAATTGGCAGGTATAGTTCCGGCAGACGTAGGCGCTGGCGCGGCCCTCGATCTTTTCCATGAATTCAATGGAGGGAATGGCGGCGGCCAAGGCGCGGCGGGCTTCAGGGGAATCCACCAGCATCACCACCCGGTTGGGAACGAAGCGGGAATGGAGCGCGCGGAGAAGCGCCAGAGTGCCGGCGTCGCCCCGGTCGCCCACCAGGACGATCTCGCGCGGTTCGCCGAGCAGCCACTCGCAGGCGGCGAGCATCTGCGGGAGCGCGGCCGGCGCCGCCGCCAGGCGCGAGGCGAAGGCGGCCAGCATCCTTTCCGCCGATTCGCGGAAGCCGGAGCGGTTGGTGAACCGCGCCAGACGCAGCAGATTCATGGCCGCGACCGAATTGCCCGAAGGCTCGGCGCCGTCGTAATCTTCTTTCACGCGCATGACCAGGCTGGCGTCGTCCGCGGCAGAGGCGAAAAACGCCCCTTGCTCGGGGTCTTCAAACAGCTCCATCTGTTTTTCGGTGAGGCGGATGGCGAGTTCCAAATCCCGCAGGTCGAACTGGGCTTCGTACAGATCGAGCAGCCCCTGGGCGAAGAACGCGTAATCGTCCAGAAAAGCCGGGATGGCCGCCTCGCCCTGACGGTAGCGGCGCAGCAGAGCGCCGGATTGCGGATCATACACGCGGGCGATGAGAAACTCCGCTGCGCGGCGCGCCGCGGCGGCGTAGCGCGGCTCATCGAGCGTGGCGCCACCGCGCGCGAAGGCCGAAATCATGAGACCGTTCCAGGCGGTGAGGACCTTGTCGTCGAGGTGCGGGCGCACGCGCTTCGAGCGCGCCTCCAGCAGAATGCGCCCGGCTTCGAGCAGGCCCGCGCCAACTTCATCCAGCGGCCGGCCGAATCGCTGCGCGGTTTCCTCCACCGTATGGGCCTGGTAGAGGATGTTCTTTCCGGTGAATTCGCCGTGCGGGTCGTTGGCCACGTTGCCTCCCGCTTCGACGCCGTAGCGGTAGCAGAACCAATCGGCGGCCGGCTGGCCGGCTCGAGCCCGAATCTCGCCGGCGCTCCAGACGTAGAATTCGCCTTCGCCCTTGAGATCGGGGCGCGCGGGGTCAATGGCGCTATCGGCGTCTTCCGCTGAAAAGAAACCGCCTTCAGGGCCGGTCATGTCGCGCAGCACGTAATCGAAGATGCCGCGCGCGGTTTCGGCATACTGCGGATCGCCGGTGGCCTGGAAAGCTTCCAGGCAGGAAATGGCGAGCTGCGCCTGGTCGTACAGCATCTTCTCGAAGTGCGGGACTCGCCAGCGCTCGTCGACGGAGTAGCGATGGAAGCCGCCGCCGAGCTGGTCGTGGATACCGCCCTTGGCCATTTCGCGGAGCGTGAGCAGCGCCATGTCGAGGGCTTCCTGGTTTTTCGTGCGCGCATGGTAGCGCAGCAGGAAGTTGTGGACCGAGGGGCGCGGGAACTTGGGCGCTTCGCCGAAGCCGCCCAGGCGTGTGTCGAAGGTGCGGCGGAACACAAAGAAACCGCTGTCCAGAACGGCGCGATCGATGGCCTCTCGCCGCCCGGCCTCGACCGCGGTGCGTTGCCGAAGCTGCTCCACGATGGCGCGCGCGGAATCCACGATCTGGCCGCGATCGGCGGCCCAGGCAGCGGCGATCTGGGTCAGGATGGAGGCGAAGCCCGGATGACCGTAGCGGTCCTCGGGCGGGAAGTAGGCGCCACCGAAGAACGGCTCCAGATCGGGAGTGAGCCAGACGGACATGGGCCATCCGCCGCCGCCGGTGGTGGCCTGCACGAAGGTCATGTAGATGCGATCCACGTCCGGGCGCTCCTCTCGATCCACCTTGATGGAGACGTAGTCGCGGTTGAGCAGCGCGGCGATGGCTTGGTTTTCGAAAGACTCGCGCTCCATGACGTGGCACCAATGGCACGTCGAGTAGCCGATGGAAAGGAAGATGGGTTTGTCTTCGCGGCGGGCTTTTTCGAAGGCTTCCGGCCCCCACGGAAACCAGTCCACCGGGTTGTGAGCGTGCTGCAGCAGGTAAGGACTCTGCTCACTGGCAAGCCGGTTGGTATGCATATCCCTCTGAGTGGCCCCGGCCCCCGGGCCGGTGCTTTCATGGTACACCCCAGCGGGATTTGCGCAGATCTGCGCAGAAAACAGGGATGTCTTCATTGATAGTAAAGGCGTTACGCTTCCGATTACGCGCAGATCTGCGCGCGCGATACAATCGACCAGGAGCCACCATGAACTACTACCAGCAGCACCAGTCCGATTTTCTGGAGGGGCTGAAGACCTTCCTGCGCATTCCGAGCATCAGCACGCTCTCGGAAAACAAACCCGATATCCGGCGCGCCGCCGAATTCGCCATGAACGAGCTGCGCGCGGCGGGGATGACCACCGCCGAGCTGATCGAAGGCAAGGGCAATCCGCTGGTCTATGCGGAATGGTTGAATGCGCCGGGCAAGCCCACCATCCTTTTCTACGGCCACTACGACGTGCAGCCGCCCGACCCGCTGGACGAGTGGAAATCGCCGCCCTTCGAGCCGGAGATCCGCGGCAATGACATTTTCGCGCGCGGCGCCTGTGACGACAAAGGCCAGGTCTACATCCAGATCAAGGCGGTGGAGGGCCTGCTGAAGTCGACCGGCAAACTGCCCGTCAACGTGAAGTTCCTGCTGGAGGGCGAAGAAGAGACCGGCGGCGAGTTCATCGAGGAGTACGTCAAAACCAAGCCGCCGCGCCTGAAGGCCGATGCGGCGGTGGTGTGCGACACCGAAATGTTCGCGCCCGAGTTCCCCACCATCTGCGTGGGGCTGCGCGGCCTGGTGTACTACGAGCTGCTCGTCGAAGGCGCCAACCACGATCTGCATTCGGGCGTCTACGGCGGCGCGGCGCCCAACCCGATGCAGGCCATCGCGGAGATCATCTGCGCGCTCAAGGATCGGAATGGCCACATCCTGATCCCCGGTTTCTACGACCGCGTGGTTCCGCCCAGCGCCAAGGAGCGCGAAGCCTGGGCGCGCCTGCCGTTCAACGAGAAGGAGTACACGGAAGTGGAAATGGGCGCGCGCGAGCTGGTGGGCGAGCCCGAGATTCCGCTGTTCGAGCGCGTGTGGGCGCGGCCCACGGTGGAAGTGCACGGCATTCGCGGCGGGTTCACGGGCGAAGGCGCCAAGACCGTGATTCCGGCCCGCGCGGTGGCCAAGATCAGCACGCGCCTGGTGGGCGACCAACGCGTGGAGGAATCGGTAGAGCAAACCAAGGCGGCGGTGAAGGCCGCGTGCCCCAAGGGCGTCACCGCCGAATTGAAGGTGCTGAGCGCGGGCGCGCCGTCGCTGACCAACCCGGACAACCCGTTTATCCACGCGTCGGCCGAAGCCATGAAGCAGATCTTCGGCAAGGAAACGGTCTACATCCGCTCGGGCGGGTCGATTCCGATTGTGGGAGTTTTCGACCGCTACCTGGGCGTCCCCAGCGTCATGATGGGCTTCGGGCTGCCGGACGACAACCTGCACGCGCCCAACGAGAAATTCCATCTGCCGAACTTCTTCCGCGGGATCGAAGCTATGGCGCGGTATCTGGAAATTCTGGGCGCATAAGGAAGCGAAGGCCGTGTGGACACGTAGAGATGTTCTGCGATTGGCGCTGGCCTTGCCCGCCGGGGCATGGCTGAAGAACTACCAGGCGCTGGCCGCCCCGTTGGTTGGCGCGGTGAAAATCACGGCCGTTAAGGCGCTGCAGCTCGATTTCCAGACCGACGGGTGCCTGGTCAGGATCGAAACCGACGCCGGAGTCACCGGATACGGGGAGACCGGCGTGGATGCCAAAATGGCTCGCGCGCGCATCCCGCAATTGCGCCTGGTGGGGGGCGACGCGCTGGCCATCGAGCGCCATTTCCTTTCCATGACCGGCGCCATTCATCCGTTCGTGCCGAGCATCCCCCTGATCAGCGGGATCGACATTGCGCTGTGGGATATCGCCGGCAAGGTCCTGGGACTGCCGATCTACAGGCTGATGGGAGGGCCGCAGCGGAATGCCGTGGCGATGTACTCGCACGGCGATTTTCTGAAGGATATGAGCAGTCCGGCTTCCTGCCGCGAGTGGGCCCAAATGATCCGCGAGCAGCCCGAAGGCTTTACGGCGTACAAGATCGAGCCCACGCAGGCTATCCCCCGCGAGCAGGCGGGCCCGGTGGTGACGACGGCGCAACTGAAGAAGATCGCGCGGGGGTTTGCGAATGTGCGCGAGGCCGTGGGGGACGACATCGATATCGCCGTTCATTCCCACAACCAATGGGACACGCCCAGCGCCATTGCCGTGTCGAGAGCCACTGAAGCCATCCACCCGTTATTCTTCGAAGACCCCTTGAGCAGCGTCGAGTTCTGCGAGGGATGGATGGCCATCAAGCGGGCCACGCGGACGCCGATTCTGACGGGGGAGAAGCTGGAACTCGTCAAACAATTCAAGCCCTTCGTGGATAGCCAGGCGGTGGACATCATACATCCCGACATCTCCTACGCGGGCGGCATCACCGGCTGCCGGAAGATCGCCGACTACGCGCAGTTGAACCGTACGCCGGTGGCGCTGCACAACATCGGATCGCTGGTGCGGACCTACGCCTCGGTTCACCTGGCCGCCGGGATTCCGAATTTCTACCGCTCCGAAAACCGTCTGGGCCGGCCAGGGCGCATCTACGAGAAGATGGCCGCCAACAAGCCGCCGGTGATTAAGAACTCGCTATTCCAGCTTCCGGACGGGCCGGGACTCGGGCTAGAGATCGACCCCGGCTACATGCGCGAGCATACGCCGACTGGGGAAGACTGGGCGTAGGATCAATGCTGTTCACTTACGATGCACCTCGGTGGGGCAGATGATCGGTTTGTGTCGTCTGCCAACCTGTACAAGGTTGGCAGACCACAGAATGCGATGGTCCGCCCCACAAGTCGAGTTTGCGGTATAGTAGTGAATGTCACTACATTGTGGAGACCACCGTGAACAAAGCAGTCTCGGCCGCGGACGCCAATCGCCGGTTCTCGGAACTCCTGCGAACCGTGAAGCAGGGTCGCAGCGTCGTCGTGACGAGTCACGGCAAGCCCGTGGCAACAATCTCGCCCGTCGTGGAGGACAATCGGGCCGCAGAGGGCGCGCGCGCCGCTCTTTTCGCCCGGCTGCGCAGAGAACGAGTTGTGAACGCCGGCCGCTGGACGCGTGACGAACTGTACGACGACGCCCCATGAGGATCGCGTTGGACACTAACGTCCTGGCCTACGCCGAAGGCGCCAACGGAGCGATCATGCGAGACAAGGCGCTGAAGCTGATCCAGCGATTGCCATCGGAAGCAATCGTGCTGCCGGTTCAGACGTTGGGCGAATTGTTCAACGTACTTGTACGAAAAGCCAAGCGGCGCCCGGGTCGTGCGCGCGAAGCCGTGCTGAGCTGGCGCGACGCGTATGCAGTGGTCGAGACGTCCGCCTCCGTAATCGTCAACGCAATGGATCTAGCGTCGGATCATGGTCTTACGATCTGGGACTCGGTCGTGCTGGCCGCGTCGGCGGAGGCCGAGTGTCGTTTGCTCCTGTCGGAGGATCTCCAAGAGGGCTTTACGTGGCGTGGAGTCACCGTCACCAACCCGTTCGCGCCCACACTTCATCCCATATTGGCGGCATTGCTCACGGCGCTCCAGGAGTGAACCCGTACGGGTGTGGCACTGGCCCGTTTGGCGGTGTACGCCGGATAACAAGCACCTTCGACCGGGCGGCGAGCCGCACGATGGAGATCGTCGACATGCCCGACTGGCGGACGTCTCTCCCGGTGCGGCTCATCCTACTATCGCCAGTAGCCGCGGCGGTATGTCCAGCCGCGGTGCGTCTGCGACCAAGAGCCCGGCACCCAGACGGCTCGCGGGCGGGGCGGGTGAACCCAGCGGCCGCCCACCCAGGACCAGTTGCCGGCGCGCGATTCCCAGAATCCGTCGGTCCAGACAAAGCCCGGGCCAGGGGCCACACCGGCCATTCCGTATCTCGGCGGCGGAGGCGGGCCGTACCGCGCGACGTAGGCGCCATTCACGGCGCAAGCGCTCAGAATTGCGCCCAGCAGCACAGAGGCGAGGAGCAGTAGCTTCCGTTTCATCTCGTTCTTACCTCCCTGTGCAGTGGAACGCGGGGCGCGGAATGCGCGTTGCGGGTCTGAATTGAAGTTAATGTTATGGCTTGTTAAGGAGTCTTCGCGCTGCCTTTTGGGTGGCACTTCACGCAGTTGCCCTTCATCTCGAACGCGCTGCCGCCGGCGTGGTGGCAAGTCTTGCAACCGTCGCTGGATTTGAGCGGCTCCTTGGCGGACCGCGGCCACAGCTTCTCGTGGCAGGCCGCGCATTCGCCCTTCTCGCGGTCTATGTGCGTCGCGTGAGTGAAGATCGCGTCGCCGCCCTTCGACTGAAACACCAGCTTTTCCGGCGGCTTGCTGTCCTGAGCCGTCAGCATGGCGCCGCCAACCAGCGTGACGGCGATGATGGACGCGAGCACATGGCGCATATTCAACACCATAAGTGTAGCTTGCTCCAGTTCCGAAGGATCGCGTGTGTCTCAGCCCCGAGCGCCGTCTTGAACAATCGTCCATACCAGAGTAACGATGCTCCCCAAGCGGCCAAACACGGATTGAGGACAGCGCGCCGCGATAGAAGGTCGAGGCGGCGGAGATCGATTCAGCCACCGTACGGCATCGGGGGAACTTTTCCGAGCAACCGGGAGTACACGGTCAGGGCGCCGCGGTGATGCGCGGTGTGCTCGACCATGGACCATATGATGTCACTGATGGGTTGACCACCCATGATCGGGCCGGGCGGCAGCGGCTGGGCGAGATCCTCCGGGCTGCGCGAGCGGAGGAAGTGGATGGCGTTGGCGTACGCCGTTTCGAGCAGTCGGCGAGCGGCGGCGAGGGAGGTCGCACCCGCAAGAGCCTGGACCTGTTTCTCGAAATCGAGATCGAAACCTTCGCGCCGGGAGACGCCTTCGATAAACCAGTCGAGAGTCTGTGCCGTGTGCGCAACCTGCTGCGCGACGGTCATCATGCCTTCCCGCGGACGGAATTCGGAGTCGGTCTCATCCAGGACCCTGGTTGAGCGCTCGAAGAATTCCTTGCTGGCGGCCAGTTGGTTGGCGAAGTCATAGGGTTGCAGTATTGAGCTCATGGAACAAACTATAACAGAAGGCGAATAAAAAGAGAAGAGGCGGACGCCGGCGCTAGAGGCGCTCGGTGAGGGTGAGGGGCGCTCGCAGGCGGAAACTGATGCGCGTTTCCGAGGGGAGCGTGGCGGGGTTTCCGCGGGTCAGCATGACGTCGCCGGCGCCTGCTCCGCCGCCTACGCCGGCGCCGATGGCCGCGCCTTTACCGCCGCCAGCCGCAGCGCCAATGGCGGCGCCAATAACGGCTCCAACCGCGACCTTTTCAACGTCTCCGCCGCGGTCTGGCTCGGCGTGCCGTTCGAAGCTATCGGTCCGGATGGCCACGTTCTGCCCGTCGGAGGTGCGCAGGCGCGTCAACTCGACGGCGATTCCCGCGACTCCCTTCACCTTGCCGCCGGGGTCGGAGGCCACCACGCGGCCCTCCACCCGCGCGCCGCGCTCGGCGATCACAAAGCCGTCCACTACAAGCTCTTTGTCGAGGGTTGCGAGGAAGGCGTCGCCGGGCGCGTTGCGCTCCGAGGACAGGCCGTCAACAAGGCGCACCGGTAACAGCATCCCGGCGTTCAGCGTGACCTTGTGCGGTTCGGACGGGGTGCCCCCTGGGCCCGGCGGAGGCGGAGGCGGAGTCACGTTCTCCGGTTCGGCGCTTGCGGGTGGAACTGGTTGAGTTGGCGGCGCCGGCTCCTCTTTGGGGAGCTCGACGGCGGGAGCGGCAACCGGCGGCGCGACCACTGGGGCCGGTTCATCCTGCGCGACGGCCACGGGTTCGGGGTTGCCCGCCAACCGAGGCACAAACGGCGAAGGACGCGCCTGGACTTGGGGAGCAGCCGGCTCAGGCGCAGGTACGGGCGCGGGCGCTGGCGCGGCCGCAGGTGCTGGCGCCTGCGCCACCACGGCAGCGGGAGCGGGAACCGGAAGGCGGGCGGGCCTCTCGGCCACCTTCATGATCAGGGCACCGCCAATTGCGCCGGCCGCAACCAGAAGAACCATTTCGAGCGGCTTCATCCGTCATTCTCCTCAAACTAAAGTGACGGCCCGGCGCGCAGTTCCGTTTCCGGCTGGTAACCGCTAAGATTGGTGAAGGTTGGTCATGTTTCCTTTCCCCACCTGCTTATCGATAGGACCCGTGAAGATTGCTCCCGCCACGGTGCTGGCTCCCATGGCGGGCGTGACCGACACGGTTTTCCGGCGGTTCATTCGCAACCTGGGCGGGTGCGGGCTGATCATGACCGAATTCACCAGCTCCCACGGTGTGAGCGCTTCACTGCGCGCCCGGAAGCCGACCAAGACGCTACAGTACCTGGCTTTCGATCCCGAGGAGCACCCCATTTCGGCGCAGCTTTTCGGCGCCGATCCGGCCGTCATGTCGGATGCCGCGCGCGTCTGCCAGGACCTGGGGTTCGACATTCTCGACATCAACTTCGGCTGCCCGGTTGGCAAGGTGGTGAAGTGCAACGGCGGATCGGCGTTGCTGCGCGACTTGCCGCTGGTGGAGCGCCTGCTGCGCGCGGTGCGGAAAGCCATCGCGATTCCGTTCACCATGAAGTATCGCGCCGGTTGGAACGATGAGGAACTGGTCGCCGTGCGGATGGCGAAGCTGGCGGAGGAGTGCGGCTTGCAGGCGGTGGCGCTGCATCCGCGCACGCGGGAGCAGGGCTTTGCGGGAAAGGCCGACTGGCGGCGCATCGCGGAGGTGAAGGCGGCGGTCAAAATTCCGGTGATCGGCAACGGCGATGTGTTCACGCCGGAAGACGCCGTCCGCATGGTGCGCGAGACCAACTGCGACGCGGTCATGATTGGGCGCGCGGCGTCCGCGAATCCCTGGATTTTCCGGCAGATCGGCGAGTACCTGGAGACCGGCGCTTACCACCAGCCCAGCGAGCACGACCGCTACGACATGATGCGGCGGTATTACGCCATGCTGATGGAGCGCAAAGAGAAGGACACGGTGGGCAAGATGAAACAGTTCGCCACCTATTTCACGCACGGCGTACGGCACGGCGCGCAGCTTCGCGCGTCGATCCACCGGGCGCGGGAGGCGTCCGCCATCGTCGGACTGGTGGACGAGTTTTTCCTGGGAGAGCCGGCGGCGGCGCGGTGAAAAAGGTCCGGCTCATCACCGACGGTTCGTGCCTGAAGAATCCCGGCCCCGGGGGCTGGGCGGCCATCCTGCGGTACAAGCGGCACAAGAAGGAGATCTGGGGATGCGCGCCGCACACGACCAATAACCGCATGGAGCTGACCGCGGCCATCGAAGGGCTGCGGGCGCTGCGCGAGGATTGCGAGGTGGAAGTGGTCACCGATTCCGAGTACGTGAAGAACGGGATCACCAGTTGGATTCACGCCTGGAAGCGCAAAAAGTGGATGACCACCGAAAAGAAGCCGGTGGTGAACCAGGACCTCTGGCAGGAACTGGAGGAACTGGCAACGCGGCACAAGACCACCTGGAAATGGACCAAGGGTCACGCGACCCACGCGGACAACAACCGCTGCGACGAGTTGGCTTCGAACGCGGCGAAAAAGCAATCGGGCGGGGCGAAACGGAAATCATGAAACGCTCCGGATTTGCCGACTTGCCTCTGCATGGCGGCCACGTGCCCGCCTGGCTGGCCGAGCGCATGACCAAGCTGGGAACGGCCATCGCGGAGAGCATTCTCTACCACTACGGACCCTCGGAGCTGCTTTCCCGGCTCAGCGACCCGTTTTGGTTCCAGGCGCTGGGCTGCGTCATGGGGATGGACTGGCACTCGTCGGGAATCACGACGTCCGTGCTGGGCGCTTTGAAGCGCGGGTTGAACCCGCGCGCGGGCGAGTTGGGCATCTACGTTTGCGGCGGACGCGGCCGGCATTCGCGCAACACTCCGGATGAGCTGCGCACGGTGGCCGAGCACAACAGCCTGGATGGCGAAGCCCTGGTGCGGGCCAGCCGGCTCACGGCGAAGATCGACAACAACGCCATCGCGGACGGCTTTCAGATTTACCTGCACACGTTCGTTCTCACGGCGGCAGGCGAGTGGGCCGTGGTCCAGCAGGGCATGAACGAGCGGAGCGGACTGGCGCGGCGCTATCACTGGCATTCGCCGGCGGTTCGGGATTTCACCTCGGAGCCTCATACCGCCATCGTCGGCGAGCACCGGGGCACCATCATGAACCTGGTGGACAGCCATGCGGAAGCGGCGCAGCAGGCGATGCTGGCGATTGTCCACGAGCAGCCGGACGCGACTCTCGGGGAGTGGCGAAAGCTGGTGGCGCCGGCGCACCACGACGTCCGCGCTCCGGACGTGGACCTCAAGCGCCTGGGCGCGGTGCTGGCCGCCGCCTACGAGCGGGAGTTCCGGGATTTCGCTTCGCTTTTGCTGCTGGAGAACCTTGGCCCGCGCACGCTCGAAGCGCTGGCGCTGATTGCCGAGGTGGTTCACGGAACGTGCACGCGGTTCTCGGACCCGGCGCGATTCTCGTTCGCGCTGGGAGGAAAGGACCGGCATCCGTTTCCGGTGCCGCTGAAGACGTATGACGAGTCCATCTCGGTACTGCGCCGGTCGCTGGACGCGGCCAAGGTGGGCGATGCCGAGAAGCTCCAGGGATTTGCGCGGCTCGACCGCTTCGTCCGGGCGGTGGAGCAGAATTGCGCGACCGAAGTGGATCTCGCGGAGGCCGTGGCGCACGAGAACGCCATTTCGCGGGAACTGGGCGGGAGAAGCGTGTTCGATGATAGAGGGCCGCGGCGCAGCGGCAAGCGGGAGCCGCGGCAGATGACGTTGTTTTGACGTGGGGCGGACCCTGGCCCGGGACGCGAGTGAACGGCGACTATTTCGCCGCAAGCAGGTGTGGAGCAAATGAAGAAGAGCCTTTCTCCCGCAAAGCCGCCACTTCCGAAGTTTCAATCCGACCAAGAGGCCGCGGAGTATTTCGAGATCCATTCCGTGGCTGGCGTATGGGATCAGTTGCCCGAGTCCCAGCAAGCCAAACCGTCGCCCGTGTCGGCCAGGAGGATCCGCGACCGGCACGCTCGCGCAAAGTCTCCGATTTAACTGCGCTTGGCCCCCGAGCAGATCGCCGCGGCGAAGCGGGTCGCGGCTGCGAAGTCGGTAGGCTACCAGACGCAACTCCGGATGTGGATTGCCGAGGGGATCCGGCGCGAAGCGAGGCGCGCCAGTCCCTGAGGGCGAAAAGGGGCCAGACGTAATTCCGCCAAGTGATGTAGCCTTCCTTTCCCTGACTCGGCCAAACGCTTCTTAGATGGCCGCTTCCGGACTCCAGCCGGCACAAGTACGGGAAGGACAAACCGTGAACTTGGATTTCTAAACGCTGCGGCGCCAGGCAGGATTTATACCGGATAATCTCAGAATTACGGTTCGGGCGCGATGCGTCACGCTGGATTTCGGATAATTGTGTACTCCATAGCGCTACTGGCGGACCACCCGGATGATTTTTTCGACGAGCGCCGAAATTCCTTCGGTTGATTTCGCCGCGACGCGATCAGCAAGTGTGGGTGATTTCTGGGCAATTGCCGCTTGACCGATGTCGTGCCAGATCGGCAGGATTATCGTCTTGCCCCCCGGCCCAATCCGTCAATCGGAGCAGCTCGGAGACGTCTGGTCCTGAAGAGTCGAGCGTTGCGCACCCTGGACCCCATCCGAACACCACCCTGCCCAACCTCTTATTGGCGATTGAGGAACCAGAGCTGTACCAGCATCCGAACCGACAGAGACATCTTTCGAAGATCTTGCTCCAACTCGCGAGCGGCAGTACACCGGGTGTTGCCGAAAAAACTCAGATCATCTACGCCACTCACTCGCCTCTTTTCGTAGGACTTGATCGGTTCAACCAGATTCGTCTGCTCAGGAAGAGAGACAACGGGGAGGGGAAGCCCGGGATCACAACGGTAGTGAGCGCCAGTTTGGACAAGGTTGCGCACCGACTCTGGATTGCAGACGGGGCGGGAGGCGAGAGGTATACAGGAAAGACCCTGGCGCCTCGCCTGCATGCGGTTATGACCCCCTGGATCAATGAGGGCTTCTTTGCGCATACGGTTGTTCTCGTGGAGGGTGAGGACGACTACACTGCGATTGTGGGCATAGCGCGGGCGATGAGCAAGGACCTGGAGAGCATCGGTGTCTCCATCATTCCTGTTGGCGGGAAGCGCAGCATGGACCGACCGGCAGTTATTTTCAAGGAGTTTGGGATACCCGTCTATCTTTTATGGGATTCAGATGGGGGCAGAGGCGAAACCGCCGGGGTATGCGCCGACTGCGGCAGGAACCTGGATGCGAAGCCAGATCCTGCGGACAATCATCGCTTGCTGCGGATAGTAGGCGAGAACCAAGAGGACTGGCCGGACCTCCAGCAGCCGAACTACTGCTGTTTCAGGACCGATCTAGAGACCACAATGCGTGAAGAGATCGGCGTGGCCGCTTTCGAGGAGTTGCTGGCTGATTGCCAAAGGGAGTTCGGCATTCGCAAGCGAAAGCATGCGGTCAAGAACCCGGCCATTATCTCAGAATCGATTGGGCGGGCGCAGAAAGAGGGGAGGACCTGCAGGACACTCGAAGGAGTTGTCTGGAGTGTTCTAAAGCTAGCTGGTTCCGCTGCCAGAGGGGCAACAGTGCAATAGGCCCTTTAGGGTCCCCACAGAAGCATAGATCCCGATAAAGCCCGCATGGCCGGGCCCGGCCACCCGTAGAACATGAAGAATTCAGCATGCCGGACCATGCCCATCCGGTCTGGGACTATCCTGGTTTTGAGAAAGGTAGATGATTCTTTGGAACAACCGCCGGAAGGAATCATTGGAGAAGCAGGCACTCCACCAGCTTGGGGCGGAACGCTCGATCGAACGTCACAACTCTCAGTCCCGCCGCGCTGGCAAACGCGGCCAAATAGGCATCGACCCGAAGCTTGGGAGATGCTTCATGGCTTCTAGCGAAGGTTCGCCGCCAGCTTCGGGTCGGTGCCTTGCGGCTCCGCCAGGAATGCGATCCGCTCCTCGGTCAAGCACTGGTCGTAAATCTCCCAGGCTGCCGCCATGGTCTTCGCGTCCCGCCCCATCACCGACTTGTTGGTCAGGAACCGCAGCAGAGCAAGTTGAGTGAAGCGGCAAAGCAAAAACTGCTCGTCTTCGGATTGATCGAACCAGTCTCGCGCAGCCTCCACGCATGCCGCCAGCGCGTTGGCCGCCGGCTTCCAGGCCGGGCACGCAAGACCGGATGTCCCGGCAAACCAAGTCGCCATGGCTTATCATTGTCTCTGGCCGGAGGTCCAAATGCTGCACCTCATCGTAAGCTGGTTTTTGAGCGCCCTGGCCCTGTGGCTGGTGGCGCAGATCGTCCCGGGGATCAAAGTCCGCAGCTTTGGCGCGGCGCTGATCGCCACCATCGTCATCGCCATCGTCAATGTCACCATCGGGCCGGTGCTCAAGTTTCTGACCTTTCCCCTTACGTTTTTGACGCTGGGGCTTTTCCTGCTGGTCCTGAATGCCTTTCTGTTGAAGCTCGCCTCGCTCGTTACGCCGGGCTTCGCGGTCCACGGCTTTTGGTCCGCCGTGGCGGGTTCCCTGGTGCTGACCATCCTCACCGCCATTCTGCGTCACGTCGTGTTCCTGCCCGGGCACGAGTGGACTCATTCCTTATGGAACACATGGTAGAAGCGCTCGCGCCAACCACTCCCGCGGAACTCGCGGAGGCGCTCCGCGATGCCGCCGCGCGCGGGCGCACCATCGCGCTCGCCGGGAATTCCAGCAAGCGGCGAATGGCCGGGCCAATCGAGCCCGCGGATGCCGCCATCACCACCTCCGCGCTGCGACGCGTGATCGAATACGAGCCGCGCGATCTCACCGTCAGCGTGGAGGCCGGGCTACCCTGGAGCGAGCTGACCGGCATTCTGGCCGCCAACCGGCAGATGATTCCGCTGGATCCCCCATTTGGAGAAAACGCCACCGTGGGCGGCGTCATGGCCGCGAACTCGAGCGGCCCGCGGCGGCTGCTCTACGGCACGGCGCGCGACCTGGTGATCGGGATGCGGTTCGCCACGCTCGAAGGCAAGCTGGTGCAGTCCGGCGGCATGGTGGTCAAGAATGTGGCCGGACTGGATATGGCCAAGCTCATGATCGGGTCGTTCGGCACGCTGGCCGCCATCGCCGTGGTCAATTTCAAACTCCAGCCGGCGCCGGAAACCGAGCGCAGTTTTCTGCTTCCGTTCGATTCGCTCCCGGGCGCCTTGGCCGCCTGCAGCCAGATTCTCGCCAGCGTGCTGCAGCCGGCCGCCATCGATCTTTTGAACCCGGCGGCCGGGATGGCCTTCGGGCAATGCGCCTGGCTCCTGGCCGTTCGCGCCAGCGGCAGCGCGGCCTCCGTGGATCGCTACCATTACGAGCTGGCGCACGTCGCCGGCCGCCTGGCGGTCGAGAACCCCTTCCCCGAGACCCTCTGGCAGGACGTGGAAAGCTTTACACCGCGCTTCCTCGACCAGCACGCCGATGGCGCGGTCGTGCGCGCTTCGTGTACGCTGAAAGAGCTCGAAGGTGTCCTCGCGTCGTTCCGAGGTCCGGCGCTGGCGCGCGCGGGTTCGGGTGTCTGTTATGGCTACTTCGACCAATCCGAAGCCGCCGCAAGCTGGCTTTCCGGCGCCGCCGGGCGCGGATGGAAGACCGTGATCGAGTTTTCGCCGGAAGAGCGCACGCAGACGCTCGAGTTGTGGCCGTCTCCGGGCGGCGATTTGGAAATCATGCGGCGCGTCAAGAACCTGTTTGACCCCGCCAACCTGTTGAACCGTGGCCGACTGTATCGCCGTATCTGAAGAAATCGGTATTGGGCCGAGGCAGTTCGATCTCGACCGCTGCGTCCACTGCGGGCTTTGCCTGAACGCCTGCCCGACGTACCGCGAGCTGGGGCTGGAAATGGATTCGCCGCGCGGCCGCATCTACCAGATGGTGCGGGTGGCCGAGGGCGCGCCCATCACGCCATCCTACATCCGGCACATCGACCTGTGCCTGGCTTGCCGCGGTTGTGAATCCGCCTGTCCCTCGGGCGTGCCGTACGGCCGCATGGTAGAAGACGCGCGCGCGGAAATCGAAGCGCACGCCCGACCAGGATGGTTCGCGAACTTATGGCGCCGCTTCGTCTTCGGTCATTTGCTCGAATCGCGCACCACCATGACGGCGGCGGGCACGCTGCTCTACCTGTACCAGGCCAGCGGCATGAAGACTTTGGTGCGCGCCATGGGCTTCCTCAAGCTCCTGGGCCGCCTGGGAGAGCTCGAACAAATCGCCCCGTCCGCGGACCCGCCCTTCTTCTTCAGCCAGATCGGCCGGACGTTTCCCGCCGAGGGGCGCCGCCAGTACCGCGTCGCGTTTCTCGCCGGGTGCATCGCCAACGTCTCGTTCGCGCGGCTGAACGAGGCCACCGTGCGGGTGTTGCAGAAGAACGGCTGCGAAGTGGTGACGCCCTCCGGCCAGGGATGCTGCGGCGCTTTGCACCTTCATTCGGGTCTTCGCGAGGATGCGCGCCGGCTGGCCCGCCGCAACATCGATGCCGTGCTCTCCGGCGACGGCTTCGACGCCATCATTTCCAACGCCGCCGGATGCGGCTCCACGCTGAAGGAATACGGCGAGCTGCTCAAAGACGACCCCGCGTACGCCGCCAAAGCCCGGGAGTTCTCGAGCCTGATGCGCGACGTCACCGAGTTCCTCGCCTCGATCGACCTAAACCCCGAGATGGCCCCCGTAAACGCCACGGTCACCTACCAGGACTCCTGCCACCTGGCGCACGGCCAGCGCATCCGCACGGCCCCGCGCGAACTTCTTGCCGCGGTCCCCGGGCTGACATTCCGCGCCCTGCCCTCTTCGGATGTCTGTTGCGGCAGCGCCGGCATCTACAACATTGTCCAGAACCCGATGGCCATGCAGATTCTGGCGCACAAGATGGAGTCGGTGAATTCGACCGGCGCCGGCATCATCGCCACCGCCAATCCGGGCTGCCTGCTCCAGCTTCAAGCTGGGGTGCGATTACACGGCACCGGCCAGAGGGTGATGCACGTGGTGGAAATCCTCGATGAAGCCTACAGGAGTTGCGAGGGCCGGGAGTGAATACCCCTACAGGAGCCGGAAGTTTACTTCGATGGTGGCGGCCACGGTGACGGGCTTGCCGTCCTTGTAGCCAGGCTTGAATTTCCACTGCCGCACGGCCTCTATGGCCTTTTCATCCAGACCCAGCCCCAGGCTGTGCTGCACCCGGATGTTGGTGGCCTTGCCGCTGGGGTCGACTTCGATATACAGCAGCACGGTGCCCTGATACTTGGCTTTGCGGGCCTCTTCCGAGTACTCGGGCTCTTTCTTGTAGAGCAGGACCGGGGCCGTAACGCCGCCGCCCACGCGGTATACGCCGCCGCCTACACCGCCGCCTTCACCAGGACCAAAACCGCCGCCCTTGCCCGAGCCTACACCGCCGCCGGAACCAGAGCCGATGCCGCCGCCGGAACCTGGACCGTTCGAGGGAGGCCCGATCTTCGCCAGCGGGTCGCCATAAACCGACATGTTGACCTGCGGCAGGTTCACATCGGGAGGCGCAATGATGCTGGGTTCCATCGCCAGCTTGGGATTCAGGTTGTTATACACGGCCACCGGCGGTGTGAACTGCCGCAGCGATGCCTTGGGCAGGCGGCCCTTGCTGGCCGGCAACGGAGACCGGTCGCCACCACCGCCGCCGCCCTGCATGGTCTGATTCTTCTGGGGCATGTCGGGAGGGGCCAGATCGATCGGGGAGATCAGCGTAAAGGTCTGCTTGACTTTGTCTTGCACCGCTCTGTTGGACGCCAGAATGAACATCACCGCAACCACCGTAATCTGGAAGCCGGTGGACATCATGAAGGACTTCTTCTGGTTGCTATAGAGGCCCCATATGTCCTTGACAGCTATTGGCTTAGACGTCAATACGAGAGGCGGCAGCTTGGGCGGGTTGACGAGATCCCTGACGTTTCGGTACAGGGAAAGAAACCACGGTTCTTCCACTTCGTCAACCAACAAGCGGGCCAAATGGTCTTCAGCGGTCGTGGGGTGCAAATCGTGGGGTTGCGACAGGTCAGCCATCTTTATCCACCAGCCCTCGCCATTGGAGAACCGTTAGCTTCAAATAGGAGGACGATTCCGGCGATCACCTCGTTACAGGTTTTAGAGAACCCGCACCCAGGAACGTCACCATAAGTGTACCACGGACTCTTCCCCACGGGATCACGCGCCATGGGAAGACAAAGGGCCAGCTAAAGCATGCCCCACCATGGTGCGGCATGCTTTAGCCTGAAAGAGGCGCTGAAACGAGAATTTTGTTCTCGTTTCGTTCATGAGAATTCAGGCGGCCACCTCCAGACCGATTTCCCGGATTAGGTTGTCGAGTGCCTGGCCGACG